>NZ_JBSGIW010000054.1:0-53351 GCF_053605265.1 Streptomyces sp. NPDC003943
ACAGCAAGGTCGTAGCTCATGCCCGGAGGTTCTCATACCGCACTGAAAGACCTCCGGGCTGGTGTCAGCACATACAGCCAAAAGAAACGACGTCTTAGACCAACCGTCCGCCCGGCGTGCCACGCGCCGCTCGGCCGGCCTCGCCGCCACTCTGGCGGCCCTCTGCCTCCTGCCCGCCCAGGCCGCCGCCGCCCTGCCGACCGCGCCCGCCGCGCCTCCGGCCCCGAAGGGCCCCGCCGGACCGCCCGCCACACCCGGCGAGGCCCTGGCCTCGGCCCGGCTCGCCGCGATCCGCGACGATCCGGCCGCGCTGCAGCGGTTCTTCGCCGCGCTGCCCAAGGGCGGTGAGCTGCACAACCACCTGTCCGGCGCGGTGTCCACCGAGTACCTCGTCGAGCTCGCCGCCGAGGACGGGCTCTGCATTGACACCACCACGATGACGGCCGTCGCACCGCCGTGCGGACCGGGCACCCGTCCGGCCGCCGACGCCCGCACCGACCGCGCCTTCCGCGACGCGATCGTGCGGGAGTGGTCCATGCAGGACTTCCCGGCCGGCGGCAACGGCCACGACCACTTCTTCGACACCTTCGGCAAGTTCGGCGAGGTGACCTGGCGCAACCGCGGCAAGCTGCTCGCCTCCGTCGCCGAGGACGTGGCCAGGCAGAACCAGTTCTATCTGGAGACCATGGTCAGCCCGGCCTCCGACGGCGCGAAGAAGCTGGCCGCCGAGGTCGGCTGGGACGCCGACCTCGCCAGGCTGCACGACAAGCTCGTCGCCGGCGGCAAGCTCGACAGGCTCGTGGCCGACGCGAGCAAGGAGGCCGACGACGGCGACGCCGAGTTCCGTACCGCCGCGCACTGCGGCTCCGACCGCCCGTCCCCGGCCTGTGGCCTGACCGTGCGCTGGATCTCCCAGGTCTCGCGCGGCAGTTCCAACGAGCGGGTCTTCACGCAGATGGCGCTCGGCATGCGGCTGGCCGAGCGCGACCCGCGCTTCGTCGCCGTCAACCTCGTCCAGCCCGAGGACTGGGACAGCTCCCTGAAGAACTACAGCCTCCAGATGCGGATGCTGCAGTACCTTCGCGGGGTCTACCCCAAGGCGCATGTCACCCTGCACGCGGGCGAGTTGTGGCCCGGCCTGGTCAAGCCCGAGGACCTCACCTTCCACATCGGCGAGGCCGTGAACGTGGCCGGAGCCGAGCGCATCGGACACGGCGTCGACCTCGTCCACGAGCACGGCTGGCAGCAGACCGCCGCCACCATGGCCGACCGCGAGACCGCCGTCGAGGTGCCGTTCACCAGCAACGCCCAGATCCTGGGCGTCAAGGGCGCCGACCACCCCTTCGAGACGTACCGCTCCTACGGCGTCCCGGTCGTCCTCGCCACCGACGACCCCGGCGTCTCGCGGAT
Organism: Streptomyces sp. NPDC003943; assembly: GCF_053605265.1. Lineage (NCBI taxonomy): Bacteria > Bacillati > Actinomycetota > Actinomycetes > Kitasatosporales > Streptomycetaceae > Streptomyces > Streptomyces sp. NPDC003943. The sequence continues at coordinate 1,411 of NZ_JBSGIW010000054.1, forward strand.
CGACATCACCCACGAGTACCGGTACGCCTCCGAGACGTACCGCCTCGGCTACCGCGACCTGAAGGACCTGGCCCGGGCCTCCCTGGAGTACTCCTTCCTGCCCGGTACGAGCCTGTGGCAGGGCAACCCGACCCGTGACGGCTACCGCGTCGCCGGCGTCTGCCGCGCCGACCGTCCCGGCACCGGGAACCCCCGGCCCGCCTGCCGCCGTCTGCTCGACGCCAGCCCCAAGGCGCGCGTCCAGTGGCGCCAGGAGGGCGCGTTCGACCGCTTCGAGCAGTCGCTCCGCCGTTGACCCGTTGACCCGTTGAGCCCCGCCGACCCCGCCCCCGGCCGCGCCGGGGGCGGGGTTCGTCGTCACGGCGCCGGGATCACGCGCTGGTGAGCACGACCAGCCGCTGCGTGGCCCGCGTCATCGCCACGTACCGGTCCACCGCACCCTCGATCCCCGTGCCGAACCGCTCCGGGTCGACGAGCACCACCAGGTCGAACTCCAGGCCCTTCGACAGCTCCGGCGTCAGCGACCGGACCCGCGCCCGCTCCCGGAAGTCCGGTGCGCCGATGACACAGGCGACGCCCTCGGCGTGCTCCGCGAGCCAGCCGTCGAGCACCGCGTCCAGGTCGGTGACCGGGCCGTGCGCCACCGGGATGCCGCTGCTGCGTACGGAAGTGGGCACGTTCGCGTCGGGGAGCGCGGCCCGGATGGCCGGCTCGGCCTCCGCCATGACCTCTTCCGGTGTGCGGTAGTTGATGCCGAGCGAGGCCACCTCGATCCGGTCGAAGCCGACCCGGTCGAGCCGCTCCCGCCACGACTCCGTGAAGCCGTGCCGGGCCTGAGCGCGGTCGCCCACGACGGTGAAGCTGCGGGACGGGCAGCGCAGGAGCAGCATCTGCCATTCGGCGTCGGTGAGTTCCTGCGCCTCGTCGACGACGATGTGCGCGAACGGGCCCGCGAGCAGGTCGCGCTCGGCGTCCGGCAGCTCGGAGTCGTCGACCAGGCTGACCTTCGCGTCCTCCCCGCGCAGCATGGTCACCAGGCCCTCGCCGTCGTCACCGTCGGCGCCGGAGGAGGCGACGGCCTGGATCAGGTTGTCGACGACCTTCGCCATCTGCTCGCGCTGCGCGGCGAGGGCCGCCGCGCGCCGGCGCTGCCGCTGCCCCGCCTGCGGGTCGCCGAGCCGCTGCCGCGCCGCGTCCAGGAGCGGCAGGTCCGACACCGTCCAGGCGTGCGGCTGCGCGCGCTGCAGCTTGCGAACGGCGTCGGGGCCGAGCCACGGCGCGCACAGCCGCAGATACGCGGGTACGGACCACAGGTCGCCCACCAGGTCGCGCGGATCGAGGATCGGCCACGCGGCGTGGAGGGTGCCGACCAGCTCGCGGTCGGCGCGCAGCGCCCTGCGGAACAGCGCCTCCGGCACCTCCACGTCGGGCCCGGCGAGGCCGATCTTGTCGAGCAGGATCGTGCCCAGCTCCTCCCAGATCCGCTCGCGCGCCTCGTTGTGCGGGGTGCCCGGCTCCGGCGCCCCGAACGCCTCCGCCCAGTCCTCGGCGGTCACCCGCACGTCGGACCACGGGGTGCTGACCGTGACCGCCTCGGTCGGCGGCTCCTCGTAGAACCGCACGCCCACCTCGATCGCGTGCACCATCCGCGCGTCCGCCTTCAGCCGGGCCAGGTCCGGATCGCTCTCCGGCGCCGCCTCCGCGCCCTCCGGTACGAGGTCGCGCACCGTGCAGGTCCGCACGCCCTCCTCGCCGAGGCTCGGCAGGACGTCGGAGACGTAGTCCAGATAGGGCTGGTGCGGGCCGACGAACAGCACGCCGCCGCGCCGGTGGCCGAGCCGCGGGTCGGAGTAGAGCAGGTACGCCGAGCGGTGCAGCGCGACCACCGTCTTGCCCGTGCCGGGGCCGCCGTCGACGACCAGGGCGCCGCGCGAGCCGGCCCGGATGATCGCGTCCTGGTCGGACTGGATGGTGGCGAGCACGTCCCGCATCTTCGCCGAGCGGTTCCCGCCGAGGCTCGCGATGAAGGCCGACTGGTCGTCGAGGGCGGCATGCCCTTCGAGGCCCTCGGCGGTGAACACCTCGTCCCAGTAGTCGGTGATCCGCCCCCGGGTCCAGCGGTACCGGCGGCGGCTGGCCAGGCCCGACGGCTGGGCGTGGGTCGCGGCGAAGAACGGCTCGGCGGCCGGCGCGCGCCAGTCGAGCAGCAGCCGGCGCCCGGCGCTGTCGGTGAGCCCGAGCCGACCGATGTAGACGGGCTCGCCGCCGTCCGCGCCGACCACGCGCCCGAGGCACAGGTCGAGGCCGAAGCGGCGCAGGGTGCGCAGCCGGGCGGAGACCCGGTGGATCTGCTGGTCCCGCTCCAGCGCCTCCCGGCCGCTGCCGCCCGGCGCCCGGCGCAGGACGTCGAGCTGCTCGGACAGCTCGGCGACGGCCTGCTCCAGGCTGTCCGCGACGGCGGCGAAGTGCTTCTCGTCGGCGGCGATCAGAGCCGGGTCGTTCTTGGCGGAGAGGTCGTCGGACAGGGCGAAAACGCTGGTGAGGGCGGTCATGGTCGTTGATTCTGAGCCACGAGGGGGGCCTTGCGGCAAGGCCCCCCATGCGCTATACGTTGAGAAGGGCGAGGAACGGTGGACCGTTCTCGCCCTTCGTGTTGTCGCGCTCGCACCCGGCTACGGCCGCCGGTCCCCGAACGCCCCCAGGATCCGCTCCGCCGCGAGCGTCGCCGTCAGCTCCCCGTCCCGCACTTGCCGCTCCACCTCCGGCGTGAGCGCCCGTACGGCCGGATCGGCGTGGAGCCGCGCGAGCAGCTCGTCGCGGACCATCTGCCAGGTCCAGTCGACCTGCTGCTCCCGGCGCCGGGCGGCGAGCCGGCCGGTCGCGTCGAGCAGCGTACGGTGCTGCTCCAACCGCGCCCACACCTCGTCGAGCCCGGTCGACTCGCGGGCGCTGCAACTGAGCACCGGCGGCGTCCAGATGGCGTCCCGTCCGTGCATCAGCCGCAGCGCGCCCGCCAGTTCGCGGGCGGCGGCGCGGGCGTCGGGCGCGTGCGCGCCGTCCGCCTTGTTCACGGCGACCACGTCCGCGAGCTCCAGGACGCCCTTCTTGATGCCCTGCAGCTGGTCGCCGGTCCGGGCGAGCGTGAGCAGCAGGAAGGTGTCGACCATGTCGGCCACGGCCGTCTCCGACTGCCCGACGCCGACCGTCTCGACGAGGATCACGTCGTACCCGGCGGCCTCCATCACCACGATGGACTCGCGGGTCGCCTTGGCGACGCCGCCGAGCGTGCCGGCGCTGGGGGAGGGCCGCACGAAGGCGGCCGGATCCACCGCGAGCCGTTCCATCCTGGTCTTGTCGCCGAGGATCGAGCCGCCGGTGCGGGTGGAGGACGGGTCGACGGCGAGGACCGCGACCCGGTGCCCGAGGCCGGTCAGCATGGTGCCGAAGGCGTCGATGAAGGTCGACTTGCCGACGCCGGGCACGCCGCTGATCCCGATCCGCCGGGCCCGGCCGCCGTACGGCAGCAGCCGGGTCAGCAACTCCTGGGCGAGCACCCGGTGCTGGGGCCGGGTGGACTCCACGAGGGTGATGGCGCGCGCCACGAGGGCGCGCTTGCCGTCCCGTACACCCTTCTCGTACGTGTCGATGTCGATGGCCATGGGATCAGGCGTCGTGCCCCAGGTCCGCCGCCAGCCGGCGCACCAGATCCGCGGCCGCGTCCGGGATGACCGTGCCGGGCGGGAAGACCGCGGCGGCGCCCATCTCCAGCAGGACCGGCACGTCCTGGGGCGGGATGACCCCGCCGACCACGATCATGATGTCCTCCCGGCCCTCCGCGGCCAGCTCGTCCCGCAGCGCGGGGACGAGCGTGAGGTGACCGGCCGCGAGGGAGTTGACGCCCACGATGTGGACGTCCGCCTCGACGGCCTGCCGGGCCACCTCGGCCGGCGTCTGGAAGAGCGGGCCGACGTCGACGTCGAAGCCCAGGTCGGCGAAGGCGGTCGAGACCACCTTCTGGCCGCGGTCGTGCCCGTCCTGGCCCATCTTGGCGACCAGGATGCGGGGCCGCCGGCCCTCGGCCTCCGCGAAGGCGTCCACCAGGGCCCGGGTGTCGTCCACGTTCGGGGACGCGCCTGTCTCGTTCCGGTACACGCCGGAGATCGTACGGATCTGCGCCGCGTGCCGCCCGTACACCTTCTCCAGGGCGTCCGAGATCTCGCCCACCGTGGCCTTCGCGCGGGCCGCGCGCACGGCCAGTTCGAGCAGGTTGCCCTCGCCGCCGGCGGCCCGGGTGAGGTCGTCGAGCGCGTCCTGGCAGGCGCGTTCGTCGCGCTCGGCGCGCAGCCGGCGCAGCTTGTCGACCTGCTGGGCGCGCACGGAGGAGTTGTCTACCTTCAGCACCTCGATCTGCTCGTCGCCGTCGACGCGGTACTTGTTCACGCCGATGACCGGCTGCCTCCCCGAGTCGATGCGGGCCTGGGTACGGGCCGCGGCCTCCTCGACGCGCAGCTTCGGGATGCCCGCGTCGATGGCCTGCGCCATCCCGCCGGCCGCCTCGACCTCCTGGATGTGCTGCCAGGCCCGGCGCGCCAGGTCGTACGTGAGCCGCTCCACGTACGCGCTGCCGCCCCACGGGTCGATGGTCCGGGTCGTGCCCGACTCCTGCTGGATGAGCAGCTGGGTGTTGCGGGCGATGCGCGCGGAGAAGTCCGTCGGCAGGGCGAGCGCCTCGTCGAGGGCGTTGGTGTGCAGCGACTGGGTGTGGCCCTGGGTGGCCGCCATCGCCTCCACGCAGGTGCGGGTGACGTTGTTGAAGACGTCCTGGGCGGTGAGCGACCAGCCGGAGGTCTGCGAATGGGTGCGAAGCGAAAGGGACTTGGGGTTCTTCGGGTCGAACTGCTTCACCAGCTTGGCCCAGAGCAGCCGGGCCGCCCGCAGCTTGGCGATCTCCATGAAGAAGTTCATGCCGATCGCCCAGAAGAACGACAGGCGCGGCGCGAACGCGTCGACGTCCAGGCCCGCTTCGCGCCCGGCCCGCAGGTACTCGACACCGTCGGCGAGGGTGTACGCCAGCTCCAGGTCGGCCGTCGCGCCCGCCTCCTGGATGTGGTAGCCGGAGATGGAGATCGAGTTGTAGCGGGGCATGTTCCGCGAGGTGAAGGCGAAGATGTCGGAGATGATCCGCATCGACGGCTTCGGCGGGTAGATGTAGGTGTTGCGGACCATGAACTCCTTGAGGATGTCGTTCTGGATGGTCCCGGCGAGCTTGTCGGCGGAGACGCCCTGCTCCTCCGCCGCCACGATGTAGAGCGCGAGCACGGGCAGCACCGCGCCGTTCATCGTCATCGACACCGACATCCTGTCCAGCGGGATGCCGTCGAAGAGCTGGCGCATGTCGTAGATCGAGTCGATCGCCACGCCCGCCATGCCGACGTCGCCCGTGACGCGCGGGTGGTCGCTGTCGTAACCGCGGTGCGTCGGCAGGTCGAAGGCGACCGACAGGCCCTTCTGGCCCGCCGCCAGGTTGCGCCGGTAGAAGGCGTTGGACTCCTCGGCGGTGGAGAAGCCCGCGTACTGCCGGATCGTCCACGGCTGGTTGACGTACATCGTCGGGTACGGGCCGCGCAGATACGGCGCGACGCCCGGGTACGTCCCGAGGAAGTCCACGTCCTCCAGGTCGCGGCTCGTGTAGAGCGGCTTGACCGCGATGCCCTCGGGCGTCTCCCACAGCAGGTCGTCCCCGCCGGACGCCCGCTTGAGCGCGGCCCGCCACTCCTCGGCGCTGCCCGCCGCGGAGGGAGACCCGAGGCCGATCCCGGTGAAGTCGGGGATTCCCATCACGACACTCCCATGCGGTCGAGGGCGGCGGAGAGGACGGCGACGGCGTCGCACCCCGCGAAGACGTACGAGTCGACACCGGTGTACGAGGCCGGGCGGCCGGCCAGCGACACGTGCCCGGCCCCGGCGGCCCGCAGCGCGGCGGCCTCGGTCTCGGCGCGGTCCTCGTACAGGGCGTCGCTGGAGCACAGGCACGCCTCGGTGGCGCCGCTGTCCGCGAAGGAGCCCTCGGTGACGGGCTCGATGCCGCCCGCCTGGAAGAGGTTGGCGGCGAAGGTGAGCCGGGCGGTGTGCGCGGCGGCGGAGCCGAGCGCGGCGAGGTAGACGCGCGGGCGGGCGCCGGTCGCGGCGAGATGGGCGTCGGAGCGGGCGCGCAGCGCCTCGTACGCCTCGTCGCGGCGGACGCGGGGGAGGCCGCCGGCCGGCGCGGCGGGCGCGGGCTCACGGACCACCGGCTTCTCGCCGAGGTGCGGGAACTCGCTGACACCGGTGACCGGTTCGCGGCGCTTGGCGAGCTGCTTGGTGCGCGCCTCCCAGGTCGCGGCGAGCCGCGCGCCGACCCGGCCCGAGCGCAGCGCGGCCGCCTGGCCGCCCGCCCGCTCGATCTCCTGGAAGAACTCCCAGGCGGACTGGGCGAGTTCGTCGGTCATCCGCTCCACGTACCAGGAGCCGCCGGCCGGGTCGATCACCCGGGCGAGGTGCGACTCGTCGACGAGGATCGTGGAGGTGTTGCGGGCGATCCGGCGCGCGAACGCGTCCGGCAGGCCGAGCGCGTGGTCGAAGGGGTGGACGGTGACCGACTCGGCGCCGCCGACCCCGGCGGCCAGCGTGGCGACCGTGGTCCGCAGCATGTTCACCCACGGGTCCCGGGCCGTCATCATGACGGGCGAGGTCACGGCGTGCTGGAGCTGCGCCCCGGCCGCCGGAGCGCCGCAGGCCTCCGCGACCCGCGCCCACAGCCGGCGCGCGGCGCGCAGCTTGGCGATCGTGAGGAACTGGTCGGCGGTCGCCGCGTACCGGAACTCCAGCTGCCCCAGGGCCCGTTCGACGCTCAGCCCGCCGTCCGTGAGCGCCCGGAGGTACGCCACGCCGGTGGCGAGCGAGCAGCCCAGCTCCTGCGCGGCCGAGCCGCCGGCCTCGTGGTACGGCAGGGCGTCCACGGTCAGGGCGCGCAGCCCCGGGTACGACTCGGCGCTCAGCCGGGCCAGCGCGACGGTGGCGGCGAAGGTGTCGCCGTCGTACGCCGAGCCGGTCCGCGCCTCGGTGCCGAGCGGATCGGCGCCGAGGTTGCCCCGGGCGGCCTCGGGGGCCACCCCGCGCCGCTCGCAGAGGCCGAACAGCTCCTCGGCCGCGGCGGCGGTCTCGGCTCCGGCCTCCAGGACGACCGGCGCCAGGTCCAGGTACACGCCCTGCAGCGCCCGGTCCAGCTCACCGACGGGGATCCCGCCGGAGCCGACGGCCAGCCACAGGGACGTGACGCCGTTCTCCAGGTCCGTGAGCACGGCCTCGCCGTCGGCGACGGCGTGCCGCTGCCGCACGTCCCAGCCGCCGGCGGTGTTGCCCTCGGGCCGCCCAGCCCGTACGAACGGGGCGAATCCGGGCAGCCCGGCGTCCGGCGCCGCGTCCCCGGCCGTGTACAGCGGCCGGGCACTCAGCCCGTCCTCCAGGGCGCTCGCCAGCGCCTCTTCGGCCTCGCTCTCGGGGACGTCCCTGCCCGACCTGCTCAGCACGCCCGCCACGAGGCGCTGCCACTGCGCATGGGTCGCTGCGGGGAAGTCGGCGGCCAGCGAAAGGCCGTCGTCAGGCAGCACAGTCATGTCCGGATGCTAGCCAGATGCACAAAGGAGCAGCACGCCGATCAACTGTGACCTTGACCTCCTTGATTGCGCGCCGCACTCCGTGCATACGGTCAGGCCACGGGGCCGAGGTCCCCGTCGAGGAGCGTCCGGGCGATCCCGGGACGGCCCCAGAGTGCCAGGATCTCGTCGGCGAGGTCCACGACCGGCAGGTGGTCTCGTCCCCGCTCCGCGATGGCGGCGGCCTTCAGACCGCGTGGGACGGCTCCGGCGTCCAGGAGAGCGCGCCACTCTCCCGCGCCGAGCTCCAGGAACTCAAGACCGGTGAGGCCGGCGACCTCAAGGGGGTCGGCCAGCGCGCCGGGCGAGGCGGTCAGCGTGCGCAGGCGGGGCAGCCCGGCGACGGGCGCGAGACGGAACGGCGCGCCGTCACCGTCCGGGGCTGCGACGGTCAGCACCTCCAGGGCGGGATGCGCGGCGGCCTCGACGCTCGCCAGACCTCCGGTGCCGACCCTGGCCACGGCCGGCTGCTGGTCCCGGCGGCTGCCAGGGCCTTCCTCCCGCAGCCGGCCCAGCACGAAGTCGGTGAGGGAGTCGGCGACGAGTTCGGCGCCGAGGCTCTGCTCGTGGTCGACCAGGATGACCTGCCCGAGGTGTCCGCCGGGACCGGGTGTCAGGTCGACCGCGAACGTGTCACCGCCGTTGCTCCCGAAGCCGATCCAGCCGGGTGAGCCGGCCAGCGCCTGTACCGGGGCGTCGGGTCCGGCGCTGACCGCCCGCCTCGCGCAGAAGCCCCAGCGGGAGTGACGGAGCGCTCCATCGATGCTGAACAAGTCGTCCAGGCCTGAGAGTTCGCAGCCGACCGCATCTTCGACGAGGTTCGCCGCGTCGAAGTCGTCGCCCCAGTCCACCCGCGCCACCCGGTAGAGCACCTTGAGCTCCTCGGACAGCGTCACACCCAGGCGTGCCTCGGCGGCGGCGATCTCCTCCTCCGTCACACCGACAGCGCCGGGCAGCCGCTCGCGGAGCGTCCGCTCCAGCAACTCCGGATCCGCCGACGGCGCGGGCACCGCCCCGGGCACCGGATCGGGACGACGGAGCCAGGGCTCGGGAACAGCGCCGTCGACCAGGACGAGTACCCCCAGGTCCGGGTAGCCGACCGCCGGTTCCACCACCGGGCTCGGCCAGACCAGCCCGAGCATCGTCCCGCCGTCCGGCCGGACCTCCGCCCGGAAGGCGACCTCCTCGGCTCCGCCGCGCGCGAGCGCCCGCTGTATCTCCCGCACCGCGGTCCGCGCCGTCGCCGACATGCTTCCCCGATGGGCAAGACTCCATCCGTACCGGCTCACGCGCCCCGCCACCCGGGCCGGCCGGCCGGCACGCCGCTCAGTGTCGTCACCCAGCATGAGCCGCAGCACGGGCTCCCAGGTCGCGAAGGCGTGTAGCGCTGACGAAGCGGGACTCTGATCAACCATGCGCAGACCGTACGCGGAGCCGGTGACAGTGGGACGACCGGCGGGAATGCGCGTGCTCTGGCAACCTCGCGGTCCCTCACCCACTCGGGCGGGTGATCGGCGGCCGCCAGGAGCCCACGGGAGCGCTCCACGCGGGTTCCGCGTACCTAGACTCCGGCCACATGTCCCTCTGGCTGCTCAACCACTTCAGCACCTTCACCCTGGCGGTCTGCACCGTCGGTGCGACCGTCGTCCTCGCCGTCGTCGGCAGCCTGTTGCTCCGGCGGCGGTACCCGTCGCTGGCGCAGGGGGAGCACAACGACATGGTCGGGGTGACGCTGGGGATGTTCGGGGCGATCTACGGGATCATCCTCGCGTTCGTCATCGTCACGCTCTGGACGCAGCTGGACAGCACGCAGACGATCGTCGCCACCGAGGCGACCGACGTCGCTCTCATCGCCCGGGACGGCGCTGCCTTCCCGGCTCCGGTGCGTGACCGGCTGGACGGCGCGCTGAGTGGTTACGTGCACGCGGTGGTGGACCAGCAGTGGCCCAGGATGCGGGACGGGCAGCCGAGTTACGGGGCCACGGAGAGCCATCTGGTGAACGCCTTCGAGGTGCTGCAGGGGTACGACCCGAAGGGGCCGCGGGAGGAGGTGTTCTACGAGCAGGCCGTCGGCCACCTCAACGACGTCGCGGGGCAGCGGCGGGCCCGGCTGAACATGGCCGAGCAGGAACTCCCGCCGCTGCTGCAGATCCTGGCGTTCGGCGGCGCGATCGTGCTGATCCCGCTCACCTTCCTCTACGGCATGCGCAAGCTGCGGATCCAGCTGCTCTTCGTCGCCTCGGTCGCCGGCCTCATCGGCTTCAGCCTGCTCCTGGTCGTGGTCCTCGACCGGCCGTTCGCCGGCGACCTCAGCGTGAGTCCGGCGCCGTACAAGGAGGGAGCGCTGGCCCGCTACTGGGATCCGGCGCAGACGGGCGCGGGGACGGGGACGGTGGCCGGGAAGCCCGCGCACCGGTGATCCGGGGCGCGGCGGCCGTGCTGTCGCCGGGGAGCAACTCGGGCAGGAGCAGACGCTGTTCGGGCCCCGTCGATGCTCCGGACGTGGTCGCCCGCAGGAGCGACTCCACCGCCTGGCGGGCCATCTGACGCTTCGGCAGCACCACGCTCGTCAGCGGTGACCGGGACAGCGGGCCCTCGGGCGTGTCGTCGTAGGCCACCACGGACAGGTCGTGCGGCACGCGCAGCCCCGCCGCGCGGGCGGCCTCCACGGCAGCGGCCGCGAGGACGTCGTGGGTGGCGAAGAGGGCCGTCGTGTCCGGGGCCGCGCGCAGGGCCGCGCGGGCCGCCGCGAGGCCGCCCTGGAAGGTGGGAGCCGCGGCGGTGTGGACGGCGCTGTCGGGCACGGCGACGCCGTCCTCGGCGAACGCCCGCCGGAAGCCCTCCACCCGCACGGTGTGCGCGGGGCTGGCGAGGACCGCCACGCGCTCGTGGCCGAGCCCGCGCAGATGGCGGCCGGCCAGGCGTCCGCCGTGCGTGTAGTCGAAGGTGACGACCGGGAACCCCGCGGGCAGCGCCGCCTCCCACGCGCACAGCACCACCGGGAAACGGGCGCCGGCCAGCAGCGGCAGATGGCCCGTCAGGCCCTGGTCGCCGGCGATCAGGAGGCCGTCGACGGAGCGGCTGGTGAGGCTCGCCAGATGCCGGCGGGCCCGCTCCCCGTCGAGCCGCGTGGTGCACAGGAGCAGGTGGTGGCCGCGCTCCTCCAGGGCGTCCTCGACCTCCTCGACCAACTCCGCGTAGAACGGCGTCGAGACGGTCGGCACGAACAGGCCGACCGTGCGGGTGCTGCCCGTCGCCAGTGAGCGGGCGACGAGGTTCGGTACGTAACCGAGTTCGGCGATCGCGGCGCGGACCCGCGCCTCGGTGGCCGGGCGGACGCCGACGCGCCCGGTCACGACGTTGGACACCGTCTGCTTGGTGACGCCGGCGCGCTCCGCCACGTCCTGCATGGTCACCATGGCGCGCCCCCCGTCCTCCCCCGTCGAACGTCGAACCGCTCGCGTAAGGCTCGCAACGTAGCCCGGCCCGATGCGGCGGTCAAGGTCGTCCCGCCCCTTGTTTTACCGGTCAAAGAACCCCTAGGGTCCGTGCCACCAACGGCGCCGCGTGACCCGCACGACTTCGAACACCCCTCCGACAGGGAGTACTCGTGACAACTCCGCGCAGCACATTCGCGGGCAGACTGACCGGCGCGCTCGCCGCCGCGGCGCTCGCCCTCACGGCCGGCGGCACACTCGCCACGCCGTCGTCCGCCACGGCCGCGTCCCCCGGCGCCGCGAACGCCGCGGCGAACACCGCCACGTACACCGTCACCGTGGGCGCCAAGGGCTCCTGGACCCACCCCGACGACACCCCCGCCGCCCCCTACGTCGACAAGGACGGCACCTTCTACTTCCAGCAGTCCCACGCCCTGTACGGCGCGAACGACTCACGCCAGTGGAACTTCTTCACCGGCGCCACCATCGACACCGCCGCCCGGTCCGGCGCGATCAGCGACGCGGTCGACCCGGCCAACTCGAACGACCGCAACAACGACACCACATGGCGCTGCAACAACAGCCCCACCGGCGTCGAGTCCACCCAGGCGCCCGCCGGCAGCGGCTACGCCCACCGCAACTACTGTGACCTCGCCGGAGTCTGGGTCGACCCGGACACCGGCGACTGGTACGGCCTCGTCCACAACGAGTTCACCCCGCAGCCCTTCGGCGACGGCGTCCACTACGACGGCATCGACTACGCCGTCTCCACCGACCAGGGCCGCACCTGGACCGTCAAGGACCACGTCATCACCTCGCCGTACAGCACCAGGCGCGGCGACACCACCGCCTTCCCGCAGCAGACGTACCACTACGGCACCGGCGACCCGCGGCTCTTCGTCGACACCGCCTCCGGCTACTTCTACGCCTTCTACGGCTCCCGGATCGTGAACAAGGGCGGCGGCTGGGCCGCGTTCTACGGCCATGTCGCCCGCTCCCCGATCTCCTCGAAGATGGCCCGCGGCTCCTGGCAGAAGTGGTACGGCGGCGCCTGGACCCAGCCCGGCGTCGGCGGCCGCGAGAGCACCATGGTGCCGGTCGGCGCGAACAGCACCACGGGGTACGTGCCGACGGCCAAGGAGTACGACCCCGCCAACGCCGGCACGGTCAGCCAGCAGGTCGCCGCCGGCCTGACGCCCCCGACGTCCCCGCTGTTCGTCATGGACATCACGTACAACGCGTACCTCGGGCTCTACATCGGCGAGCCGCAGGCCGTCGACCAGAGCGGCAACGCGCCGCAGGAGCTCTACGCCACCGACGACCTCACCACCCAGAAGTGGTTCAGGCTCGGCGACACCGGCAGCTACCGGACGGCCTCCTGGTACCGCTGGTTCCTCGACAGCGGCAACCGGACCGGGTCCGGGATCACCGGCCGGAACTTCCGCGCGTACTGCTCCTTCGGCTGCTCCGGCGGCTCCAGCAGCGAGTACGTCAACCTGAGCATCGACACCAGCGCGCCCGCCGCGCCCGTCGACACCACCAAGACCTACCGCATCGCCAACGCCGACGGCCGCGTCCTCGCCCAGGCCGCCACCGGCAGCCCGGCCACCACCTCGCTGCCCGCCGCCACCGGCTCGGCCCTCGAGTCCTGGACCTTCACCGCAAAGGGCGACGGCTCCTACCGCATCGCCAACGCCGTCAGCGGGCAGCTGCTCGGCGTCGACGCCTCCGGCACCGGCGGCCGCGCCTGGGGCGCGAAGCCGACGGTCGGCCCGGCGGGCGCGGGCGGCTCCACCGTGGGCCAGGAGTGGTTCGTCGTCCGGGGAGCGTCGCCGGTGGACAACGCCGCCACGGGCACGTACAAGCTCGTCAACCGCTACAGCGGCCTCGTCGTCGGCCTCTCCGCCGACACCGCACGCACCGCCGAGACCACGCCCGTGCGCAACTGGACCAACAGCACCGGCAACCCGGTGGGCGGCAGTCGTACGGCGGGGGAGCAGGCCCTCACGCTGACGGTGACCGGCACGGCCACCACCAACCTGAACGGCGTGCACACCCTCACCACCGGCGGCAAGGCGCTCGACGACCCGAACAGCAGCACGGCCGACGGCACCCAGCTCATCACCTGGAACGCGAACGCCGGCGCGAACCAGAAGTGGACCTTCACCCAGCAGCCCGACGGCACCTACGAGCTCAGGAACGGCGCCTCCGGACTGTGCGCCGACATCGACGGCGGCTCCACCACCGCCGGTGCCCGCGTCATCCAGTGGCCCTGCCACGGCGGCACCAACCAGCGCTGGACCGTCACCCGGCTGTCCTCCGGCGCCTACGCCCTCGCCTCGGTGAAGAGCGGCCTGCTCCTGACCACGGCGTCGACCGCGAACGGGGCCCTGGTCACCCAACAGCCGGACACGGGCAGCGCGTTGCAGCAGTGGACGCTCGGCTGACGGTCAGTTCTCCGGTTCGTCCGTCGTGCCGTCCGCGCAGTGCCCCATGATAGTTCAATAGTTGCGCAAGCTCTGAAATCGCAACGTGGGGTGGATGACATGACGGACCAGGAGAACGCGCTGCTCGTCGGCGGTCCCGCGAGCGGCCTGCGCGTGACGGTGAACGGCCGGCCGCGCATGCTGCTCGTGACCTATCCCTGCGCGGTCGACGAGACCGCCGTCGCCGCGGTACGGGTCGACGCCCTGCACGTCTACCGGCTCGACCCGGACCCGGCGGACGGACCGCCCCGCTACGGCTACGACCCCGCCAGCCCGTGAGGGGCCGCGCGGCGGCGCGCGACGAGCAGTGCCACGGTGTACGGCGCGAGGACGGCGGCGAGCAGCACGTAGGACGGCGACGGCAGCGGTGCCATGGCCAGCAGCGGCCCGAGCGGGGTCAGGGGCAGCACGAGTCCGACCGCCGCGAGGGCGGCCGCCGCGCGGCGGACCGGGCCGGGCGGGGCGCCGTCGCCGCGGGCGCCGCGCAGCAGCACCATGACCAGGGCCTGGGTGAGCAGGTTCTCCGTGAACCAGCCCGCGTGGAAGAGCTCCTGGGCCCGGTCCGACGCCCAGGTGCCGATGACGAGCACCGCGAAGGTGGCCACGTCCGCGACCGCGTTGAGCAGTCCGAAGCCCGTGATGAAACGCAGGAAGCCGCGGTGCCGCAGCCGGACCGGGCGCCGCAGCGCGGCCGGGGCGGGGCGGTCGTAGGCGAAGGCGAGCTGGGCGGCGTCGAAGCACAGGTTCTGCACCAGGACCTGGGCCGGCAGCATCGGCAGGAACGGCAGCAGCAGCGCCGCCGCGAGCATCGCGATGACGTTGCCGAGGTTCGACGACAGGGTGACGCGCAGGTACGTGGCGATGTTCGCGCCGCAGAACCGGCCCGCCGCGACCGCGTGGTCGACCGCCGCCAGGTCCTTCTCGGCGAGGACCACGTCCGCGGTCTCCCGTACGACGTCGACGGCGCCCCTCGGACAGATGCCGACGTCCGCCGCGTGCAGGGCGGGCACGTCGTTGGCGCCGTCGCCGAGGAACCCGGTCACCTGGCCCGCCGCGCGCAGGGCGCCGACGATCCGCGCCTTGTGCTCGGGGGCGCAGCGCGCGAAGACGGTCGTACGGCCGACGGCCTCGGCGAGCTCGGCGTCGTCGAGCCGGTCGATGTCCCCGGCGGTGAGCACCCGGCCCGGATCGAGGCCGAGTTCACGGCAGGTGTGGGCCGCGGTGCCCGGATGGTCGCCGGTCAGGATCCGCACCGCGACGCCCCGCTCGGCGAGACTGCCGAGCGCCGCGGCCGCGGTCGGGGCGAGGGCGTCGCGCAGCACGACGAACCCCAGGAAGGCGAGGCCCCGCTCGTCGGCCGGTGTGTACTCCCGGCGGCGGGCCGGACGGTCGGCGAGCGCCACCGCGAGCAGCCGGGCTCCCGTGTCCGCCTCGCGCGCGGCCACCGCGAGCAGGCGCTCGCGCTCGGCCCCGTCCAGGGCGCACCGGTCGAGCACCTGCTCCACGGCGCCCTTGACCACCAGGGTGTCCGTGCCGAGCCGGCCCGGCCGGCGGACGACGGCGGTCGCCAGGCGCCGTACCGGATCGAAGGGCAGCGCGGCCACGCCGTCGCAGTCGTCGAGCGGGTCGTCCGGCGGCACTTCACCGCCCGCGACGGCATCGGCGGCGTCGAGGACCGCCTCGTCGAGGGCGTCGGGAGCGGGCAGTTCGGCGAGCTGGAGCGTCCACCAGGCGTTGACGCCGGCCCAGCGCAGCACCTCGGGTGCGTCCCGGCCGTGCGCGTCCACCGCCCGCACGACGACCGGCCGGTCCTGGGTGAGGGTGCCGGTCTTGTCCAGGCAGAGCGTGTCGACGGCGCCGAGGTCGTGCAGCGCGGGCAGCCGCTTCACGATCACCTTGTGGCCGCGGGCGAGCCGGGCGGCGCCCCGGGCGAGCACGGTCGTCACCACGACCGGCAGCATCTCCGGCGTCAGCCCGACCGCCACCGCCACCGCGAAGGGCAGCGTCTCCAGGCCGCGTCCGTGCAGCGCGGCGCCGGCCATGAGCACGAGCGGCGGGGTGAGCAGCATGAAGCGGATCAGGGTCCAGGAGATGCCGTGCACCGCCTGCTCGAAGGCACTGTCCCGGCGCCGCCCGGCGGTTCGCTCCTGCCCGTGCCCGTGCCCGTGCGCGGAGGCGAAGCGGGTGCGGGCGCCGGTGGCGACGACCACGGCGGTCGCGCTGCCGTACGCCACGCTGCTGCCGAGGAAACACAGGTGCGGCCGGTCGAAGGGGCTCGGGCCGGCGCCGTCCGGCGCGTCGAGCGGATGCTTGGCGACGGGCGCCGACTCGCCGGTGAGCGCCGCCTCGTGGACGCGCAGGCCGCTCGCGCGCAGGAGCCGCACGTCGGCGGGCACCAGGTCGCCGGGGCCGAGCCGGACGACGTCGCCCGGCACCAGCTCCGTCGCCGGGACCTCCCGGGGCGGCGGCGCCGGCCCGTCGGGCGCCGGGCGGCGCAGCACGGTCGCGGTCGCGGCCACCGACTCGCGCAGCGCGGCCATGGCCCGGTCCGCCCGGTGCTCGCCGGTCGAGCGCAGCAGACAGCTGACCACGACCAGGGCGAGGATCACGCCGCCGGTGCCCCACGCGGCCACGGCCGTCGATATCAGGCCCAGGCAGAGCAGCACCGCGGTGAACGGGTCTCGCAGCGCGCGCAGGAAGCGCCGCGGCCGGGACAAGGGACGTAAGGCGGGCAGCACGTTCTCCCCGTGCCGGGCGAGCCGCCGCTCGGCCTCCTCGTCGGTCAGGCCGCGAGGTCCGCTGTCGAGCCGGCGCAGCAGCTGGAGCGCGGTGAGTGAGGTGAGCGCTTCGGGTGCCGGGGCCGGTGCGGTCGTCTCAGGCACCGGTGCCATGGCGCCGTACCGGTGTGCGGGCGCTGAGCTGGCCCACCATCACCCGTACCACCGCCACCACGTCGGGATCGTCCACGTAGTAGACCTGCCGCCGGCCCTCGCGCCGGGAGCCGACCAGGCCCGCCAGTTTCAGCTTGGTCAGGTGCTGGCTGACGGCCGGCAGCGCGCCGCCCACGCGTTCCGCCAGCCCCGTCACATCGCTCTCGCCCTGCGCCAGCGCCCACACGATGTGCAGCCGCGCGGGCGAGGAGAGCAGTCCGAAGGCGGCCGCGGCCGCCGCGAGCACCTCGGCCGGAGGATCGGCGGCTCCGTCCGCGGCTCCGTCCGCGAACCTGCCCGCGACTGCCGCCACCACTGCGCTCCTCTTCCGGCCCGGATCGAAGACCCAATTCTACGGGGGGACGTTCCGCCTACTGCTCGGCGAGGACGACCACCGCGTCCTGCGGGCCGAGGACCAGCGGGGCGGTCTTCGACGGGTTGAGGAAGATGCCGTACGTGGGCGGCTCCTCGCTGTGCCGGGCGAGGCGGTAGCCGATCGCCGTCTCGCCCTCGCGCCGCGCCGCCTCGACGACCGTGGCGAAGTTGGCCTCGGCCCCCGGCACGACGTAGTCGGACGCCGGCTTGAGGTAGATCTCGGAGCCCTCCGGGTTGAAGAGGTCGGCGAAGACGTCGTACAGGGCGCGGTTCTCGGTCAGTTGGGTGAGCAGCAGGCTGATCACCTTGGTGCTGACGATGAAGTCGTCGGCCTTGGTGACCTGGGCGACCTCGCGGTTGGCGTCGTCGTTCATCTCCGTGACGATCGAGTACGGGTCGCCCAGCGCGTCCTCGATGTCGCGCAGGTGGAGCAGGGTGACGAGCGTCCGGTCGTCGGCGGGGCCGGGCGCGACGGTGTCGTCGGAGAGGACGACGATGTGCCGGTAGCCGCCCAGATCGAGGGCTTCGAGCGAGGACCGGCGGGTCGGCTCGCAGTACTTGTAGCCCACCGTCAGGTTCGTCACCGGCTGGTCGAGCGCGGTCTCCGGCCGGCGCGGCGCCGCTATGTCGAGGGTGGAGCCGGGCTGCACGAAGCTGTCGAGCAGGGTGACGAGCTTGGCCGTGCGGGAGTTCTCGCCGATGAGCAGGGTGCGGTCGAGGGCGGGCGGCTGGGCGGGCGCCGAGGTGATCGCCTCCTCGACGACCCGGGGGCGGGTCCGGGCGGGCCGGATCAGCAGGTCGTCCTCCGCGATCACGAGGAGCTGGTCGCCGGCCTGGACGACGGTGTCCATGGCCGGGTTGACCAGCACCTCCCCGCCGCTCCGGCGCAGCCCGGCCGGCGCTCCGATCTCGAAGGCGTGCAGGGCCTCCCCGTACGTCCTGCCGACGAGGGCCGGTTCGGCGCGGAGGTAGAACTCGTTGCCGACGAAGCTCAGCAGCTCGTTGAAGACGCCGGACAGGCCGGTCTGCCGGTGGGCCTGGGCGATGAGGCGTACGGCGATGTCCTCGGCGTCGATGACGAGCGCGCCCTCGCCCGCGGCGAGCCGGGCCGCCGCGAGGTTCTCCGAGTCGTGCACGGCGGCCACGATGTGCGGGCGGGCGCCCCGCCACGCACGGCTGTGCAGGAGCAGCAGGATCTTGATGACCTCGACGTCCCGGTCGTGGCCCACGGACGGCAGCACCATGACCGACTTCGCGGTGTCCGGGCTGACCAGTTCGAGGTCGGTCCGCACGAGCGGATTGCCGGAGCGGCAGATGACCCGGGTGCTGCCGGTGTCCGGGATCCGCGCCCGGATCGCGTCCTCCATGGCAACCTTGTCGCGGTCGGCGAGGATCACCACGCACGAGCGCCGCTCGCTCTGGTTGGCCTCGACCAGCTCGGCGACCACGGTGAAGACCTGGTCCGACCAGCCGAGCACGATGGTGTGCCCGCGCTCGATCAACTGCGAGCGTCCCTTGCGCAATTGGTCGATCTTCTGGTTGAGGCCGGTGGTCAGCACACCGATGAGCGCGCTGACGATGAAGATGCCGCCGATCGTCACGGCCAGCATCAGTCCGAGGAAGACGGGGCCGCCGGTGTCGCCGCCCATGGTGCCGGCGTCGAGCGTGCGCAGCAGGCTCATCCACGCGACGCCGAGCCAGCCGCCGTTGTCCTCGGCGTCGGTGTCCGTGAACGCCACGACCAGCGTGGACACGAGCGTGATGAGCAGCAGCGAGGCCAGTGCCAGCCAGCTGATCAGCGCGGGTGTGCCGCGGTCCATCGTCCCGTCGAACCAGTACCGAAACCGGGTCCGCAGCCTGTCGCGCACCGCCGATCCTCCCCCGTGAGTGCCGTCATGGATCCCGGCGATCATTCTCCCACCGGGGTCGGACAGGGCATCGGGCCGGGCCGCGTGGCCCGGTTCCGGTCGCGCGGCCGGGGTGCCCGTTCCCACCAGCAGCGCCGCGCCGGAGTCACGAGTGCCATGCCGTACCGGCCACCGCTCTTGACAAATAGTCATGCCCCTGACAGCAGTTGGCTCTGCACGCACGGAGTCGAACTCATCCGCACCACACCCACAGGGGGGGGCGATCAGCGCATGACCAGGCCTGAGAGCACGGGACACGACTACGACGTCGTCATCAGCGGAGCGAGTCTCGCCGGCAGTGCCGCGGCGATCCTGCTCGCGCGCCGCGGTGTCCGCGTCGCACTGCTCGAACGCCGCTCGGACCCCGAGGCGTACAAGGTGCTGTGCACCCACTCCATCACGGCCAACGCCTACCCGGTTCTCGACGAACTCGGCCTCGTGCCGGCGCTCGAGAAGGCGGGCGCGGTCCGCAACGAGGCGCGCTGGTGGACGCGTTGGGGGTGGATCGAGCCGCACGCCGCGAAGGCGGGACCCGAGCTGCCCTACGCGTACAACGTCCGGCGCAGCACCCTCGATCCGCTGATCAGGTCCCTGGCGGCGCGGACACCCGGCGTCGAGCTGCTCCTCGGCCACCGGGTGACCGGTCTGGTCCGGGAGGGCGGACGCGCCGTGGGCCTGCGGGCGGCGGGCCCGGAGGGCGAGCGCGAGATCCGGGCCCGGCTGGTGGTCGGCGCCGACGGCAAGGACTCGGCCGTGGCGAAGTTCGCCGAGGTGCCGACGCGGACGCACGAGAACGCGCGGTTCGGCTATCTCGCGCACTTCCGGGATCTCCCGCTGCCCGGCGGTGTCGGCCAGACCTGGTTCCTCGAACCCGACATGGCGTACGCCTTCCCGAACGACGACGGGGTGACGGTCCTCGCCGTGCTCCCGGACAAGAAGCGGCTGCCGGCCTTCCGGGAGGACCTGGAGGGCAGCTTCCGCGAGTTCGTCCGCGCCCTGCCCGATGCGCCGCCCATCGACTCCGCCGAGCGCGTCTCGAAGATCATCGGCGCGGTCGACTACCCGCTCGTCACCCGCCGGCCGACCGCGCCCGGCCTCGCACTGATCGGCGACGCGGCCCTGACCGGCGATCCCCTGTGGGGAGTGGGCTGCGGTTGGGCGCTGCAGTCCGCGCAGTGGCTGGCGCAGGCGGTCGCCGCGGCCGCGACCGGCCGCGGCGACCTCGACCGGTCCCTCGCCGCGTACGCCCGCACCCACCGGCGCCGGCTGCGCGGCCACCAGTCCGTGGCCGTCGAATTCGCCGCGAAGGCCCGCCCGTTCAACCCGGGCGAGCGGCTGATGTTCTCGGCGGCGGCACGCGACGAGGCGATGGCGCGGCACATGTACCTGTTCGCGTCCCGCCTGATCGGTCCGATGCGTTTCCTGAACCCGGTCGCGCTGGCCAGGGCCGTGGCCGTCAACACGAGGCATCGCGGGGCGGCCGCGTCACCGGCGCGGCCGTGAACCTCCTCGACCGCCTCGCGAGGTCCCGGTGCCGCGGTCCGCTCCCGCATGCGGCGAACGTCGAAGATCCCGCGTCAGGCGTGGACCACCGCGCAGTAGACGATTCCGGCCCTGACCGGCGGGACCTCTCCCGTGGCCACCGCCACGATCGTCGTACGTGCTGTCCCGCCGCGCCCCGGGCATCCGCGCCGCCGCGCCGCGCCGGGCGTGTGGGCTTACGCGTCACGCCCAGGCGGTGCGGAGCCTCTCGCGGTGTGCGGCCAGCCAGGTCGCGAAGTTCTGGAGGGCCGGGTTGAGGTCGCGTACGGCGGTGAGGTCCCGGGCCGCCGTGAAACGGTGCTCGCAGTCGGCGTAGTACTGGAACATGTTTCCCGTCTCGTCGGCGCCGGGGAATCCCCGCGCCCGCCATTCGTCGGGGGTGAGCGGCCGGTAGCTCACGGGTTCGCCGACCGACTCGGTGAGCGCCGCGGCCATGTCCGCCACCTTGAGGTGCTCGCCGGCGATGCTGACGGTGGCGGCTATGAGGTCGGTACCGCGCTTGAGGACGGCGAGGGCGGTCCGGCCGATGTCCTCGACCGCGATGCCGGAGAGCCGCCGGTCGCCCATCGGATAGGCGAGCCGGAGCACGCCGTCCTCGCCGCGCTCCGGGGCGAAGGAGCCGAACAGGTTCTCCCAGTAGAAGGTCGTACGCAGGAACGTCGTCGGCACGCCCTCCTCGGTGAAGTAGTGGTCCGCCTCCGCCTTGCCGTCGAAGTGGGGCACCTTGTAGTGGTCCTGGAGGGTCGGCATCCGCTCGTCGTCGAGGGGAACGCACTCTCGGGTGTCCTCAAGCGTGGACCAGATCGCGTGCTGCACCCTCGCGTGCGAGGCGGCCCGGGCCACGGCCCGCGCCTGGGTCTTCTCGCGTTCGGCGGACATGTGCTCCCAGAAGTTCGTCACCACGAACGCGCCGTACGCGTGCTCGAAGGCCGGCGCCAGACCGGCCTCCTCGTCCATGTCCGCCTGGACGACCTCCACGCCCAGCCGCTTCAGCTCCTGCGCCGGGTCGGAGTCCGGGTGCCGTGTGACGGCACGGACCGCGAAGTCCCCGTCCCGATCGGCCAGGACCGCCCTGACGAGACCACCGCCCTGACGCCCGGTGGCACCGATCACCGTGATGATCCTCTTGTCGGTCATGATTCGCTCGCCTCGCACGTCGGCGCGCAGCCGGTCCCGCTGGTTCCGCGGCCTTTCCAGTGCGCCTTCCCCGCTTGTGCACGGGCATGCGCCAGGGTAGGCAGAAGGCCTTTCTGGACAGCTTGCGGCCGTATGCCCGGCAGCGACTCTCGCGGCCTCCCCGGCCGGAAACACGATGCGTTGCGGCGAAGTGCACACGCGCCGGCACGGCCGCTCCCCGGATGATTCCGCCTGATACGTGGCGAGACGCCGCCCGCGCCGTGCGTGACCGCTCCCTAAAGCCAGTCCCGCCGCTTGAAGATCACGTACAGACCGGTGCAGACGATCCCCATCAGACCGATCGCGAACGGGTAGCCGCCCGTCCAGTGCAGCTCCGGCATGTTGTCGAAGTTCATTCCGTAGATCGTGCCCACCAGAGTGGGGGCGAAGAGGATGGCCGCCCAGGCCGAGATCTTCTTGATCTCCTCGTTCTGTTCGAACCCCGCCTCCGCCAACGCCCGCATCTCGGCGTTCTGTTGCTGGGTGACCAGGGTGGCGTTGACCGTGAGGATCTCCGTCAGGGCCTGGCGGAAGCCGTCGACGCGTTCGCTGGTGTGCGTGACGTGGTCGGCGACGTCGCGGAGGTAGCGCTGGAGTTCCTCGTCGGTGCCGTATTTGGCGAAGCCGGCCATGAGGCCGTGGAGCATGCCGACCAGGGGGCGGGTGGCGCGCTGGAACTCGACCATTTCGCGGGAGAGTTCGTAGATGCGGCGGGAGACCGCGGGGTCGCCGCCGAAGACCTCGGTCTCGATCTCGTCGATGTCGTTCTGGACGCCGGCGACGACCGGGGCGTAGCCGTCGACGACCGCGTCGAGGATGGCGTAGAGGACGGCCTCGGGGCCGAGGGCGAGGAGTTCGGGGGTCTGTTCCATGCGGCGGCGGACGGCGGAGAGGTCCGGGGCGGCGCCGTGGCGGACGGTGATGAGGAAGTCGGGGCCGACGAAGACGTGCAGTTCGCCGAAGTCCACCTCCTCCGGGGCGTCGAGGTAGCGGGCGGCGCGCAGGACGACGAAGAGGGTGTCGCCGTAGCGTTCGAGCTTGGGGCGCTGGTGGGCCTCCATCGCGTCCTCGACGGCGAGCTCATGGAGGTCGAACTCGGCGGCCAGGGAATGCAGTTCGGCGGCCGTCGGGCGGTGCAGCCCGATCCAGGCCATGCCGTCGGGGTGCTCGCGCAGCTGGCGGAAGGTCTCCGCGAGGGTGGTGGGCGAGGAGACTCGACGGCCGTCGCGGTACAGGGTCGCCTGGACCACGCTCGGCCGGTCGGGTCCCGGATCCGTGGGCGGCTCCGCGGCGTGGTGCCGGGCCGTGCTCGGGCGGCGGTCGGTCATCGCTCGGCCTCCTGGAAAGTCAGGGGAAGTCCCGGGTTCGCAGGATATACGGGTGGAAATCGGGCCATCGCGGCGACATTCCTGCCGTGGAACCGTCCGCCCAAGCGGACAGGAACTGACCTCGATCGGCGCTAGCGTGCCGTTCATGGCCCTCAAGACGACGCCTCCGCTCCTCTCCACCCGCGCCCTCAACCGCGCCACCCTCGACCGCCAGCTCCTGCTGCGCCCCGCCCCGCTCGGCGCCGAGGAGGCCGTCCACCACCTCGTCGGCCTCCAGGCGCAGAACACCAAGCCCCCGTACTACGCGCTCGCCGCCCGCCTCGACGGCTTCCGGCCCGAGGACCTTTCCGCGCTGATGGAGTCCCGCCGGGTCGCCCGGATCGTCTCGCTCCGCTCCACCGTGCACACCCACACCGCCGCCGACGCCGTCCCCCTCCGCCGGCTCGTCCAGGACGGAGCCGTCGACCGCGAGCTGAGGATGTTCCGCAAGGGGCTCACCGGTGTCGACCTCGACCGGCTCACCGAGCTGACCGCCGCCTACGTCGACGAGCGGCCCCGTACCCCCAGGGAACTGCGCGAGCACCTCCTGGCGGAGTGGCCCGACGCCGACCCGCAGGCCCTCGGCATCGCCGCCCGCTGCCTGCTGCCCATGGTCCAGGTCACGCCCCGCGGGCTCTGGGGGAGGAGCGGGCAGGTGGCGCTCACGAGCGCCGCCCGCTGGTGCAACGAAGGTGAGGAGCCCGGCGCGGCCGACCTCGACCACACCGTCCTCCGCTATCTCCGCGCCTTCGGGCCCGCCTCCGTCAAGGACATGCAGACCTGGTGCGGTCTCACCCGCCTCCGCCCCGCCTTCGAGCGGCTGCGGCCCGGTCTCCTCGTCTTCCGGGACGAGCACGGCAGCGAGCTCTTCGACCTCCCCGACGCCCCGCGCCCCGACGCCGCCACCCCCGCGCCGCCCCGCTTCCTGCCCGAGTACGACAACCTCCTGCTCTCCCACGCCGACCGCACCCGCGTCGTGCCCGCCGACCACCGTCACCGCACCTGGACCGGCAACCAGGCCCACCGCGTCTTCCTCCTCGACGGCTTCCTCGCCGGGATCTGGCACCTGGAGGAGGGCGGGGAACGGACCGTCATGACCGTCGAGGCCTTCGCCCGGCCCACCAGGGCCCAGCGCGCGGCGCTCAACGCCGAGGCCGAGCGGACCCTGCGCCTGCTCGCGCCCGCGGACATCCCGTACGAGATCCGGTACGCGGCCGCTTGACCGGACGCGGTAGGCGTCGGGCGGCCCGGCCCGGCCCGGTTCGGCCCCGGCCCGGCCCGGGAGAGGCGGGTTGGCAGCCCCATTCAGCCCCCGGGAGGGCTTCACCTCGGCGAACGATGGACACGGGCGCCCGCGGTCCTCGACGATGAGCGGATGCCAAGCACTCTTGTCGCCTTTCTCGGTGCGTGCACCCTGATAGCCGCCTCGCCCGGCCCCAGCACCATGCTGATCATCCGGCAGTCCCTCCACAGCAGGCGAGCCGGTTTCTTCACCGTGCTGGGAAACGAGACCGGCGTGTTCGTCTGGGGCGTGGTCGCCGCTTTCGGGCTGACCGCGCTGCTGGCGGCCTCGCGTCTCGCGTACGACGTCATGCGGATCGGCGGGGCGGTGATGCTGATCGTCATGGGCGTCAAGACGCTGCTGGACGCCCGGCGCGGAGCCGCGTCGGACAGCGGCGAACGGACGGTTTCGGTGCGCTCGCCCTGGCTCTCCTACCGCTCGGGTCTGCTGCTGAACCTTGCCAACCCCAAGGCCGCGGTCTTCGCGATGTCCTTTCTCCCGCAGTTCGTTCCCGCGGGGGCTCCTCACCTGCTCACCATGCTCGTCCTCGCGGCTGTCTGGGCCGTGTTCGAGGTCGGCTACTACGGCCTCTACGTGTGGTTCGTCGGCCGGATGAAAAAGATCATCTCCCGCGCCAGGGTCCGACGGCGCCTCGAACAGATCTCCGGCAGTGTGCTTCTTCTCCTCGGCGTCCGGATGGCCATCGAGGGCTGAGAAGGCGGAGACGGCGGAGAAGGCTGATCAGCGCGCGGTGCGGACCTTTGACTCCCGACCCGCTGGGCCGAGATCAGAGCGCGCCGGGGCGCCGCCGCGCCGCCCCGGCCTACGGCAGCGCCCTTGCCCGCCGCGCCGCCACCACCGCCTCCAGGCGCGTGTGCGCCCCCAGTTTGCGCATCGCCGAGCGCAGATAGCCCTTCACCGTCTCCGGGCGCAGCCCGAGCCGCTCGGCCACCACCGCGTTCGTCGCCCCCGACGCCACCGCCGACAGGACGTCCGTCTCGCGCGGGGTGAGCAGCACCCCCGAGGACGGGGACGGCCGGTCGCCGGCGCCGGAGGCGTTCTCCAGACGCCCGCACACCGCCCACAGCCGCTCCCGCAGCTCCGGGTCGGTGACCTTCGGCGCGAGCTCGCGCAGCTCCCCGTACGCCTGCCGCATCTCCTCGCGCTCGGCCATCAGCCGCCGCACCTCGTCCCGTACGGCGAGTGCCTGCTCCACGTCCCGCGCCGCCGCGACCGCCGCGTCGAAGACGCGCTCGCCGATGGGCAGGGCGTCGCGCAGCGCCCCGTACAGGACACCCCGTACCTTGCGGCGTACGACGACGGGCACCGCGATCACGGAGCGCAGCCCCTCCGCGGAGACCGGGCCGTCGTACTCGTGCGTGATGTGCCGGGCCGAGGCGTAGTCGGTGACCGCGCACGGCCGGGACAGGGCCAGGCACTTCCCGCCGAGACCGGAACCGGTCGAGATGGCCAGGCCGCGCAGGGCCGGCGTCACGGCGCCGTTCAGCTCCGCGATCCGCATGGAGCCGTCGTGGAGCAGCCCGCCGAACGCCACCTGGAGCCCCGTGGCCCGGCGCAGCCGCAGCAGGGCGTCACGCAGCTCCGCCGAGTCGGCGTGCTCCGAGACGTGCTCAGGGGCCTGCTCCGGCACGTTGTTCTCCTTCGTCGCGGCCTTCACCCCCGAACGGGGGTAGTGAGACCTGGGTCACTGATTACACGATGTCCGAGGCCGGTCCCGCAACGATCGGTTTCGCCACGAGGAGGACGTATGACGACGACGAGCGCGACGGAGGCGACGGAGAGGTTCCGGGCCGCCCGCGACTTCCTGCTCCAGCACCGGGAGGACTACGAGACGGCGTACGCCGGTTTCGCCTGGCCCCGCCCCGACCGGTTCAACTGGGCGCTCGAATGGTTCGACGTCATCGCCGAGGGCAACGACCGCACCGCGCTGCACATCGTCGAGGAGGACGGGCAGGAGACGAAGCTGAGCTTCGCCGAGATGTCCGCCCGGTCCAACCGGGTCGCGAACTGGCTGCGCGCCCAGGGCGTGCGGGCCGGCGACCGGATGATCGTCATGCTCGGCAACCAGGTCGAGCTGTGGGAGACCATGCTCGCCGCGATGAAGCTGCGCGCCGTCGTCATCCCCGCCACCCCGCTGCTCGGCCCCGCCGACCTGCGTGACCGCGTGGACCGCGGCCGGGCCCGGCACGTGCTGGTGCGGGCCGAGGACACCGCCAAGTTCGACGACGTGCCAGGCGACTACACCCGGATCGCGGTCGGGGGCGAGAGCGGCGCGGCCGTCGGCGCCGGCACGGGCGCCGGCGCTGACAGCGGCACCGGAAACGGCTGGCTCGGCTACGAGCACGCGTACGCCGAGTCCCCCGCCTTCGAGCCCGACGGCGTCACCTCGGCCGACGACACCCTGATGCTCTACTTCACCTCCGGCACCACCGCCCGCCCCAAGCTCGTCGAGCACACCCACACCTCGTACCCGGTCGGCCACCTCGCCACCATGTTCTGGATCGGCCTCAAGCCCGGCGACGTCCACCTCAACATCTCCTCGCCCGGCTGGGCCAAGCACGCCTGGTCCAACCTCTTCGCCCCGTGGAACGCCGAGGCGACCGTCTTCATCCACAACTACAGCCGCTTCGACCCGGCCCGCCTGATGGCCGAGATGGACCGGCACGGCGTCACCAGCTTCTGCGCCCCGCCCACCGTCTGGCGCATGCTGATCCAGGCCGACCTGGGCCAGCTCGCCACCCCGCCGCGCGAGGTCGTCGCGGCCGGCGAGCCGCTCAACCCCGAGGTCATCGAGAGCGTCCGGCGCGCCTGGGGCGTCACCATCCGCGACGGCTTCGGCCAGACCGAGACCGCCGTGCAGGTCTCCAACAGCCCCGGCCAGCGGCTCAAGGAGGGTTCGATGGGCCGGCCCAGCCCCGGCTTCCGGGTCACCCTCGTCGATCCCGTCAGCGGCACGCCCGACGTCGCGGAGGGCGAGATCTGCCTGGACCTCGCCGCGAACCCGGTGGGCCTGATGACCGGCTACCACGGCGACCCGGAGCGCACGGCCGAGGCCATGGCCGGCGGCTACTACCGCACCGGCGACATCGGCGCGCGCGACGAGGACGGCTACATCACCTACATCGGCCGCGCTGACGACGTCTTCAAGGCCAGTGACTACAAGATCTCGCCCTTCGAGCTGGAGAGCGCCCTCCTCGAACACGAGGCCGTCGCCGAGGCCGCCGTCGTCCCCGCCCCCGACCCGCTGCGGCTCGCCGTCCCCAAGGCGTACGTGGTCCTCGCGGCCGGCTGGGAGCCGGGCCCCGACACCGCCAAGGCGCTCTTCGCGCACTCGCGCGAGGTCCTCGCCCCGTACAAGCGGATCCGCCGCATCGAGTTCGCCGACCTGCCGAAGACGGTCTCCGGCAAGATCCGCCGCGTCGAGCTGCGCAAGCTCACGGCGGACGGACAGACCGGCACCGAGTACGTGGAAGGGGACCTGGCATGACGACCGAGACCGGGTACGCGGAAAGGGGACCTCGCATGACGAGCGGGACCGCGGGCCTGTCGGAACTCTCGTACGCGCACGGGGTGTCCGACACGCCCCTCCTCGGCGACACCATCGGCGCCAACCTCGACCGCGCCGTCGCCGCCTGGCCCGAGCGCGAGGCCCTGGTCGACGTCCCGACCGGGCGGCGCTGGACGTACGCGCAGTTCGGCGCCGACGTCGACCGGCTGGCCGACGCGCTGCTCGGCAGCGGGGTGCGCAAGGGCGACCGGGTCGGCATCTGGGCGGTCAACTGCGCCGAGTGGGTGCTCGTCCAGTACGCGACCGCCCGCATCGGCGCCGTCATGGTCAACATCAACCCGGCCTACCGCGCCCACGAGCTGGAGTACGTGCTCCGGCAGGCCGGCATCACGCTGCTCTTCGCGTCGCTCACCCACAAGACCAGCGACTACCGGTCGATGGTCGAGCAAGTGCGCGGCAGCTGCCCGGAGTTGCGGGAGGCCGTCTACTTCGGTGACCCCAGCTGGGACGAACTCCTCGGCCGCACCGCGCCGGAGGGCGTGGTGCCGGCCGGGCTCTCCTGCGACGAGCCGGTCAACATCCAGTACACCTCGGGCACCACCGGCTTCCCCAAGGGCGCCACCCTCTCCCACCACAACATCCTCAACAACGGCTATTTCGTGGGCGAGATGATCGCCTACACGGAGCAGGACCGGATTTGCATCCCGGTGCCCTTCTACCACTGCTTCGGCATGGTGATGGGCAACCTCGCCGCCACCTCGCACGGCGCCTGCATGGTGATCCCGGCCGCGTCCTTCGACCCGGCCGCCACGCTGCGCGCGGTGCAGGAGGAGCGCTGCACCTCGCTCTACGGGGTACCGACGATGTTCATCGCCGAGCTCAACCTGCCCGACTTCGCCTCGTACGACCTCTCCACGCTCCGCACCGGCATCATGGCGGGCTCGCCGTGCCCGGTGGAGGTGATGAAGCGGGTGGTCGCCGAGATGAACATGGCCGAGGTGTCCATCTGTTACGGCATGACGGAGACCTCCCCGGTCTCCACCCAGACGCGCCGGGACGACGACCTGGAGCGGCGCACGGGCACCGTCGGCCGCGTCATGCCGCACGTCGAGGTGAAGATCACCGACCCGGCGACCGGTCTCACCGTCCCGCGCGGCACGGCCGGCGAGCTGTGCACCCGCGGCTACAGCGTGATGCTCGGCTACTGGGACGAGCCCGCGAAGACGGCGGAGGCGATCGACGCCGGCCGCTGGATGCACACCGGCGACCTGGCCGTGATGCGCGAGGACGGCTACGTCCAGATCGTCGGCCGCATCAAGGACATGATCATCCGCGGTGGTGAGAACGTGTACCCGCGCGAGATCGAGGAGTTCCTCTACGGCTACGCCAAGATCGCCGACGTGCAGGTCGTCGGCGTCCCCGACGAGCGGTAC
Organism: Streptomyces sp. NPDC003943; assembly: GCF_053605265.1. Taxonomy (NCBI): domain Bacteria; kingdom Bacillati; phylum Actinomycetota; class Actinomycetes; order Kitasatosporales; family Streptomycetaceae; genus Streptomyces; species Streptomyces sp. NPDC003943. Next base: position 30,569 of record NZ_JBSGIW010000054.1, read on the forward strand.
GGCGAGGAGATCCTGGCCTGCGTGATCCCCCGCGACCCGGCCGACCCGCCGACCCTGGAGGAGATCACGGCCTTCTGCCGGGACCGCCTCGCGCACTACAAGATCCCGCGCCGGGTGGAGATCCTGGCCGAGTTCCCGATGACGGTCAGCGGGAAGGTACGGAAGGTGGAGCTCCGGGAACGGTACGGGGCGGCCGAGCGCTAACGGCTGACGCCGTCACCTCGCGGCGCATGCAGACCCGGGGCCAGGCGGCCAGACCGTGGGCCGCCTCGGCCAGGCTGATCTCGCGCAGACCCTCGGTGAGCGCGGGATCGCCCTCGTCGAGGCGGCGGAAGCCGAGCCGGGTGTAGTACGGGGCGTTCCACGGGACGTCGGCGAAGGTCGTCAGGGTCAGCGCGGTCAGGCCCTGCTCCCGGGCGGCGGCCGCGAGATGCTCGATGAGCGCCCGGCCGACGCCCCGCCGGGCCGCGTCGGGGTGCACCGAGACCTGCTCGATGTGCGCGGCGCCGTCCACGGTGTCCGTCAGCAGATACGCGACGGGCCGCCCGCCCGCCCCCCCGCCGCCGTCCCCGTCCCCGTCCGTCTCGTCCACCGCCACCCATGCCCGGCCCGCGCTGCGGTAGCCCTCCAGGACGTCCAGCGGCAGGGGTTCGTCGTCGGCGATCTCCCCCATGCCGAGAGGGCGGAACGCCTCGCCCGCGGCGCGTTCGATGTCCTGGAGCAGGGGGAGTTCGGCCGCTTCGGCCACTCGGATGCGCATACGCCAGTATGGCGCGGCGGGGGTGGGCCGGTCCCGGGAGACGGTGTAAAGGGCCGGGCAGGCCGCCCGGCCGGGGACGCGTGACGAGCTCGCTCGCCCCTCAGTCCGGCATGCCGCCCGGGCAGGTCGGGCCGTTGTCCGGGTTCCAGCCGCGGCCCGTCGCGTAGCCGTCGTCCCGGTTGCGGTGGCGGCGTAGCAGGCCGCCGTCGCGGGAGAAGTGGGGCAGGAAGAGGGTGAGGGCCGGGTCGCCGTAGAGGGCCACGTACAGGAGCACGTCCTTCGCGTCCGTGACCTCGCGGCGGTGCGCGGGCAGTGGGTGCCGGGAGCGGAGGTTCGCCAGGAGGCGACGTGCCGCGCGGGTGGTCGGCGGGACGCAGAGGAGGGCCGCGGCGGCCAGCACCGGTACGGCGCCCAGCGCCGGCGCGAGCAGGGAGGGCAGCGCGTCGCCTGTCCTCGGCGCCGTCGCGAAGAGGCCGATGCCGACCGTGACCGGCACGCAGACCAGCAGCACCCGGGCCGCCCGGAGCCGCCCCGGCGGGCGCAGCAGACCGCTCCTGCCGAGTTCCTCACTCAGCGCGTCGAGTGCCTGCCGGGCCTTCGGCCGGCCGGCCAGGACCCGCAGCGCGAGGGCCCGCTGCAGCGAGCGGTGGACGCCGAGCTGGAGCGGGTCGCGGGTGCGGCCGGCCCCGCCGTTGGCGCGAATCGTGCCCCGGCGGCCCGCCGCCACCGCCCCGCGCTGGTGCAGCGCGACGAGCGCGACGATCACGGCGGCGCGCGGCCCGCCGCGCAGCAGCGCGAGCGCCTCCGGAGCCAGCTCCGGGCGCTCCTGGCTGCGGGTACGCAACAGCAGGCCCGCCAGGACCAGTTGGACCACCGCCACCCCAAGGAACCACCACATCCCCGTTGTCATGGTGTTCACCCCCCGAGGATGTTGTGCCCGGGGTTGGGGCGGTCGTCACGTACGGATGGCCGAAATACTCACGGAGTCATGGGGATTGCGTGGATCACGGGGCTCCGGCCGCGAGGAGTTCACCGGCCGGGCGGTTGACCGGCTGCGGCGTGCCCGTCAGGTCGAGCACGAAGAGCGGGACGCCGAGGCCCTCGGCGCGATCATGGGCCTCGGGCGTATAGCCGGCCAGTGAGAAGTAGACGCTCACCGCCGCGTTGCTGAGCCCGTTGAGCCACAGGCACTCCACCGCCCGCAGCCCGGTCGGCCGGGTGCTCGGATCGACCTGGGCGACGAGCCCGGGTCCACGCAGGTCGACGGCCGACGCCGACCGCTCCTCCGGCTGGACGACGTCCCGGAAGCCCAGCCAGCGCAGATAGCCGGCCGACGCGGCGACCGCGTCCCGCGTGGTCCGGATCGTGACCGGCCGGAACGCCGTGCGCGGCGAGCCGCCGGCGCCGGCCTCGGTGCGCCCCGGGTGCGGGGGCAGTGGTGGCAGCGGCGAGGGATGGCGGCGCGCGAAGGAGGAGGGGGAGCCGGAGGACGGGGAGGAGGGGGAGCCGGGGGAGTTCTGCGCGGGCGCGTCCGCCGGGTCCGCGGCCGGTCCCGCGACCGGTCCCGTCAAGGGCTCCGCGACGGCTTCGGTCCCGTCCGCCCCGCCGCCCAGCCCGATACCCGCCCCGCCGTCCGCCCCGCGGTCCGGCCCGGCCCCCGGCCCGCCGCCCGGCTCCCGTACCGCCCGCGCTCCGTCCCGTACGCCCTCCGCCGCGCCTCGTGCCGCCCCGTCCCGCCCAGCCATGCCCCGCCCGGCCGCGTCCCGTACCGCCACCCGCAGCACCGCCCCGCACGGGCAGCCGACCTCCGGGTGGGGCCAGTCCGAGGTGCGGGCGCAGGCGGTGCAGCGGACCGTGACCCACTCGTCCGACCAGTTGCGGTGCGTGATCGGCTCGGCGGCGGCGCCCGGGATCACCGGCGGCGCGACCGGGGTGCCGCAGGCACAGGGGAAGGCGGGCGCCGCGTAATGGAGCGTGCGGAGGCATTCCGGACAGCGCACCTGAACCGACTCACCCACTGCGAACCCCCTCTGCGTCGTGCGTCCCCATAGTCCACCAATCCGGACCCTCAAGGGAGGCACTTCGGCCATCACGAGCCGCCGTGGCATGCCTCTGGCATGCCACCGGCGTGGACGTCTCTTGACGCCTCTCCACACACCCACCTACATTGCTTCCGTATAGCAGAACAGTACTTCCGCATTATGGAAACAAGCCGTAAAGGCCCCGGAGAGGGAGCACTCCCATGCCTCGTATGACCGCCGCCGCAGCGGCCGTTGAGATCCTCAAGCGCGAAGGCGTCACCAACGCGTTCGGCGTGCCCGGCGCGGCGATCAACCCCTTCTACCGCGAGCTCAAGAACGTCGGCGGCATCAGCCACACGCTGGCCCGCCACGTCGAGGGCGCCTCCCACATGGCCGAGGGCTACACCCGTGCCAAGGCCGGCAACATCGGCGTCTGCATCGGTACGTCCGGCCCCGCCGGCACCGACATGATCACCGGCCTGTACTCGGCCATCGCCGACTCGATCCCGATCCTCTGCATCACCGGCCAGGCGCCGACCTCGAAGCTCCACAAGGAGGACTTCCAGGCCGTCGACATCGCCACCATCGCCAAGCCGGTGACCAAGGCCGCGACGACCGTCCTGGAGGCCGCGCAGGTCCCCGGCGTCTTCCAGCAGGCCTTCCACCTGATGCGCTCCGGCCGTCCCGGCCCGGTCCTCATCGACCTGCCGATCGACGTCCAGCTGACCGAGATCGACTTCGACCCGGAGACGTACGAGCCGCTGCCGGTCTACAAGCCGTCCGCGACGCGCGCCCAGGCCGAGAAGGCGCTGAACTTCCTCCTGGAGTCCGAGCGTCCGCTGATCGTCGCCGGTGGCGGCATCATCAACGCCGACGCCTCCGACCTGCTGGTCGAGTTCGCCGAGCTGATCAACGTTCCGGTCATCTCCACCCTCATGGGCTGGGGCACCATCCCGGACGACCACGAGCTGGCGGCCGGCATGGTCGGCGTCCAGACCGCGCACCGCTACGGCAACGCGACCTTCCTCGAGTCGGACTTCGTCCTCGGCATCGGCAACCGCTGGGCCAACCGCCACACCGGTTACAACATGGAGGCCTACACCAAGGGCCGCAAGTTCGTCCACGTCGACATCGAGCCGACCCAGATCGGCAAGATCTTCGCGCCGGACTACGGCATCGCCTCCGACGCCAAGGTCGCCCTGGAGCTCTTCGTCGAGATCGCCAAGGAGTGGAAGGCCGCCGGCAAGCTGCCGGACTTCTCCGCCTGGGCCGCCTCCGCGCAGGAGCGCAAGGCCACCCTGCAGCGCCGTACGCACTTCGACAACATCCCCATGAAGCCGCAGCGCGTCTACGAGGAGATGAACAAGGCGTTCGGCCCGGAGACGCGCTACGTCACCACCATCGGTCTCTCCCAGATCGCGGCCGCGCAGTTCCTGCACGTCTACAAGCCGCGTCACTGGATCAACTGCGGCCAGGCCGGCCCGCTCGGCTGGACGATCCCGGCCGCGATCGGTGCCGCCACCGCCGACCCGGAGACCCCGGTCGTCGCCCTCTCCGGCGACTACGACTTCCAGTTCATGATCGAGGAGCTGGCGGTCGCCGCCCAGCACAAGGTCCCCTACGTCCACGTCCTCGTGAACAACGCCTACCTGGGTCTGATCCGGCAGGCGCAGGGCGGCCTCGGCATCAACTTCGAGGTCAACCTCGAGTTCGAGAACATCAACACCCCGGAGATCGGCGTCTACGGCGTCGACCACGTCAAGGTCGCCGAGGGTCTCGGCGTCAAGGCGATCCGCGTCGAGGATCCGAGCAAGCTCGGCGAGGCCCTGGAGCAGGCCAAGAAGATGGCCGTCGAGTTCCAGGTCCCGGTCGTCGTCGAGGCGATCCTGGAGCGCATCACCAACATCGCGATGAGCAAGACGGTCGACATGAGCGACGTCACCGAGTTCGAGGACCTGGCCACCGAGCCGGGCCACGCGCCCACCGCGATCAAGGCCCTCAAGGTCTGACCAGGCCCTGATGACCGGAACAGGTCCTGAAGGTCAGGTCTGACCAGGTCCTCAAGGTCTGACGAAGCCCGGTAGGTCCGGCCGGCACCTGATGGTCCGGCCGGGCTGCCCGTGACAAGGTCCTCGCCCCGTTGAGCACCGGGGCGGGGGCCTCACTGCGTCCGCGCCCGTACGAGGACGGCGCCCGCCTCCGTCCAGTCGTAGAGCACCGAGCGCCCCGCCCGCCGCCGCCGGACCAGGCCCGCGTCGAGCAGCACCTTCAGATGCCGGCCCACGGACCCGAGCCCCTGCCCGGTCAGCGCCACCAACTGGCTGGTCGACAACGGGGATTCGAGCCGTACGAGGATCCCGGCGCGGGCCCGGCCGAGCAGCGTCCCGAGCGCCTCGGGCACGGCCGGGCCGCCGCCGTCCGCGAGGGCGCCCGCGCACGCGTACACCACCGCGGACCGGTCCGAGCCCTCCCACGAGACCCAGCCCTTCATCGGCGTCACCGGCACGAAGAGCAGCCGGCCGCCCTCCACCGAACGCGGCGGATAGTCACGGGCGTTGACCTGGAGCCGGCCGTCACCCAGCCAGCGCATCTTCCCCGGGCACAGCTCGTCGAGCGCCGCCGCCCAGCCGTCCCGGCCGAGCCGCGCGGTCCGCGCCGTGATGTCGGCCTCCAGGACCCGGCGCCGACGCGCCCAGTCCGGCAGCACCGTCTGCCGCCACACCCACTCCAGGACCGTCGCGAGCCGGTGCGGCAGGTCCGGCACCGAGCGCAGCGGCTCCGGTACGGGGCCGCCGACCGCGACCTCCAACTGCGGTACGGCGTCGCCGGGTTCGGTCTCCCGGACCGCCACGACCTCCTCCTCGAAGGACCGCTCGCCCTCGCCCAGCGGCGTCGGCGTCAGGAAGTCCGCGCTCCAGGTGGGCCCGATCGCCGCCCGGACGAGCAGCGCGTCCAGCGGCTCGGCGGCGAGCCGGCCGCGGTACGCGGGCAGGTGCGCGGCCAGCCAGGCGCGCTCGCCCGGGTGGGCGCCGGACCCCTCGTGCAGGGTCTTCAGGGCCGCGACCGTCTCGGCGAGCGGCGAGACGACGAACCGGCTGCCGGCGAGCGAGTCCGTACCGATCCGCCACCAACCCACGGCCTGCCTCCCCGTTCCATATTGTTTCGCCCTGGCGCGAAACAATATCGGGGCGGCGCGGACCTGCCCGAGACTCCAGCGCATGCCCCGCAACAGCCCCCGCTACCGGGACGTCTTCCGCACGCCCGAGTTCACTCCGCTCTTCCTCGTGAGCTCTGCCCAGGTCGCCGCCCAGACCCTCTCCGGCCTCGGCCTCGCCACGCTCGTCTTCCGCGCCACCGGCTCACCGCTGCTCTCCGCCCTCGCCATGTTCGGCCCGGCCCTCGCCCAGCTCGTCGGCGCCACCACGCTGCTCTCCGCCGCCGACAGGCTGCCGCCGCGCGCCGCGCTCACCGCCCTCGCGCTCGTCTTCGCGGCCGGCGTCGCCGCCCAGGCGATCCCGGGTCTCCCGGTCGCCGCGGCCTTCGCGATCCTCCTCGTCCAGGGCCTCGTCGGCTCCGTCGGCGGCGGCGTCCGCTACGGCCTTCTCACCGAGATCCTGCCGCGCGAGCGCTACCTCATCGGCCGCTCCGTGATGAACATGGCCGTCGGCGTCTGCCAGATCGCCGGCTTCGCAACCGGCGGTCTGCTGCTCGCGCTGCTCTCGCCGCGCGGCACCCTGCTCGCCGGCGCCGCGCTCCACGTCCTCGGGGCGATCGCCGCCCGCGCCGGCCTGTCCCGTCGCGCCCCGCGCGCCACCGGCCGGGCCTCCGCCGCCGCGACCTGGCGGACCAACGCCCGGCTGTGGGCCTCGCGCCCGCGCCGTCACACGTATCTGGCGCTCTGGGTGCCCAACGGGCTCGTGGTCGGCTGCGAGTCGCTCTTCGTCCCGTACGCCCCCGAGCGCGCCGGCCTGCTCTTCGCCTGCGCCGCTGTCGGGATGCTGGCCGGGGACGCGGTGGTGGGGCGGTTCGTGCCGGCCGCGTGGCGGGGCCGGCTCGCCGCACCCCTCCAGGCCCTGCTCGCGGCCCCGTACCTGCTCTTCGCGCTCCGCCCCGGACCGGCCCTCGCCCTGGCCGCCGTCACGGTTTCCGCCGTCGGCTACAGCGCGAGCCTGCTCTACCAGGAACGCCTCACCGCCCTCGTCCCCGACGAGCTGAGCGGCCACGCGCTCGGCCTGCACGCCTCGGGCATGCTCGCGCTCCAGGGCCTCAGCGCCGCCCTCGCGGGCGCGCTCGCCCAGCTCACCTCGCCCGCCACGGCCATGACCCTGCTCGCGGCCGGCTCGCTCGCCGTCAGCCTGGCGCTCGTCCTCACCGAGCGGCCGCCGGGCGCACCGCGGCGGGACACCCGACCGGCCGACCCCGCTTGCCCGGCCGCCCACGGCGGCCGACGCTGAGGCGAGGACCCCCTCCCATCAGATCGGCGAAGGGCAGGACGTGCTCATGGTGGACAGCTCGCGGACGGCGGCCGAAGACCGCCCGGAACCGGCAGCGGAACGAGCCATGACCCCGGACGCCCCCGTGGACCCGGACACCGCTGTGGGCCCGACCGAGCCCGGCGAGCCCGGGCGTCCGGCGGAGGAGACCTGGCAGACGCCCGGCCACACGAACGTCGAGACCGCGCTCGAAGTGACCGGGTACTCCCAGGCCACCCGCTGACGGCCCCCGGACATGCTGCTCAAGGTGCTCGGCACCGCGGCCGGCGGAGGCGTGCCCCAGTGGAACTGCGCCTGCCGCGGCTGCGCCGGCGCGCGCGCCCGCCCCGAGCGCCGCCGGCGGCACGCCTCGCTCGCCGTCGAGGCGGCCCCGGGACACTGGTACGTGATCAACGCGACCCCCGACATCGCGGACCAGATCGAACAGAGCCCGGCGCTGCGCCCGCGCCCCGGCACCGACCCGCGGCGCACACCGCTCGCCGGAGTGGTCCTGACCGACGCCGAGCTCGACCACACCCTCGGCCTGGCCCGGCTCCGCGAGGCCGACCGGTTCGAGGTGATCGCGACCGACCCGGTGCGCGGCGCGGTACGCGACCGCCAGGGCCTCGGCGAACTCCTCTCCCCGTACGTCGATGTGACGTGGCGTCGGCTTCCGCCGCCCGGCAGTCCGGACGAACCGCTCGGGACGGGCTCCACCGTCCACGTCGGTGCCGTACCCGTCTCCGGCAAACGCCCCCGCTACGCGGCCTCGGCCCCGCAGCCGGCCGGCCTCGCGGACTCCTGGGTGGCGGCCCTGCGCCTCACCGACCGTGCCACCGGGCGGACCCTCGTGTACGCGCCCGCGCTCGGCGCCTGGCCGGACGCCCTCCAGGCCGCCGTCGCCGACGCCGACTGTGTGCTCGTCGACGGCACCTTCTGGGACGACGACGAACCGCGCGCGACGGGCTGTTCGGACCTGACGGCGACGGACCTGGGCCATCTGCCGATCACCGGGCCGAACGGCACCGCCGGGCGGCTCGCCGCCCTGCCGGGCCGCCGCCTCTACACCCATCTGAACAACACCAATCCCCTGGTCGACCCGGACGCGCCGCAGCACAAGGAGCTGATCCGGCTGGGCATCGAAGTGGCCGCCGACGGAACGGAGATCGTGCTGTGACCCTCTCGGAGACCGGAGCCGACGCGGCGGAGCCGTGGGGGAGGGCCGAGTTCGAGGAACGGCTCCGTGACGTCGTCGAGCGGCGCTACCACGACCGGCATCCCTTCAACGTGCGCATGCACGAAGGCGGGTTGAGCCCCGAGGAGGTGCGGCGCTGGATCGCCAACCGCTTCCACTACCAGCGCCACATCCCCGTCAAGGACGCGCTGATCATGGCCAAGCTCGACACCCCGGAGCTGCGTCGCATGTGGGTGCGCCGGGTGGAGGAGCAGGACGGGCGCGCGGAGGGGGGACGCCTGGTGGACGAGGGCGGCATCGAGCGCTGGCTGCGGCTCGGCGAGGCCGCCGGCCTCGACCGGGCCGGGCTGCTCGCCGGCCGGGAGGTCCTGCCCGGGGTGCGGTTCGCCGTCGGCGGGTACGTCGACTTCTGCCGCCACCGCCCGGCCCTGGACGCCGTCGCGGCCTCGCTCACCGAGCTGTCCGCGCCGGACCTCATGCGGCGCCGCACGGCGGCCTTCGAGCGGCACTACCCCTGGGTCCGGAGCAGCGGGCTCGCCTACTTCCGGGACCGCGTCCACCAGGGCCGGCAGGCCGGTGACGAGGCGCTGCGGCTGGTCCTGGACTGGGCCCGCGACCGGGCCGGGCAGGACCGGGCGGTCGCCGCCCTCGCCTTCAAATGCCAGGTCCTGTGGTCGCTGCTCGACGCCGTCGACCACGCGTCATCGTCCGCGTCCGCGTCCGCGTCCGCGCCCTCGCCCTCGCACTCCGGGGAGGCGTGATGAGCTGGCGCCCCGTGCTCGCTCCGGCCGTCGTGCTGCGACCCGATCGCGTGCGCGGCGCCGATCTGCTCGTCAGACCCGAACGCGTGGCCGTGCTGCACGGTGCCGCCGCCGGTGTCCTCGGCCTCTGCGACGGCCGGCGGACGGTGCCCGGGATCCTCGCCGAGCTGACGGCGCGCTTTCCCGGCGCCCCGGTGGCCGACGAGGTCCCGGAGTTCCTGGACCGGCTGCGGGCCGAGGGCTGGCTGCGGTGACGGCGGGCGAGCGGGTGCCACGGCCCTGGGCGTTGCTCGCCGAGCTGACCCACCTGTGCCCGCTGCGCTGCCCGTACTGCTCCAACCCGCTGGAGCTGACCGGCCGTTCGCGCGAGCTCGGCACCGCCCAGTGGCAGGACGTCCTGCGGCAGGCCGCCGACCTCGGTGTCGTACAGACCCATCTGTCCGGTGGGGAGCCGCTGCTGCGCACGGACCTGGCGGAGATCGTCGAGGCCGCCGAGTCGGCGGGCGTCCACACCCAGCTGGTCACCAGCGGTCTCGGCCTGGACGCGGACCGGCTGGCCGGCCTGACGGCGGCCGGGCTGCGCAGCGTACAGCTGTCGGTGCAGCACGCCGACCCGCCGGCCTCCGACCGGATCGCGGGGCGCCGGTCGTACGAGGCGAAGGAGCGGGCCGCGGCGCTGGTGCGGGAGGCGGGCCTGCCGCTCGGCCTCAACGTGGTCCTGCACCGGGACAACCTCGACGCCGTCGACGCCCTGGTGGAACTGGGGCTCGCCTGGGGCGCGGACCGGATCGAGCTGGCCAACGCGCAGTACTACGGCTGGGCGCTGCGCAACCGTGCCGCGCTCCTGCCGGGCCCGGCGCAGCTGGCCCGGGCGGCGGAGCGGGTGCGGTGGTGGCGGTCACGCCTCGCCGGGCGCACCGAACTGGTGTGGGTGGCGTCCGATCACTTCGGGGGAGTGCCGAAACCCTGCATGGGCGGCTGGGGCCGGGTCTCGCTCACCGTCACCCCCGACGGCACCGTCCTGCCGTGTCCGGCGGCGGCGACACTGCCCGGCCTCGACGCCCCCAGTGTGCTGACCCGGCCGCTCGCCTGGATCTGGGAGCACTCGGCGGCCTTCGGCCGGTACCGCGGCACGGACTGGATGCGCGAGCCGTGCCGCACCTGCCCGCGCCGCGCGGAGGACTTCGGCGGCTGCCGCTGCCAGGCGTACGCGCTGACCGGCGACGCGGCCCGCACCGACCCGGCCTGCCGGCTGTCGCCCGACCACGGTCTCGTCGAGGGCCTCGTGCGCGCGGCGGCGGAGGGCGCGGAGGGCCCGGTGCCCGCCTACGCCCACCGGACGTACGCGGACACGTACGCGGAGACGTACGCGGCCGCTGACACGAACGCGGACACGAAAAGGACCAGGGCCTGACCCTCTGTGCATGGGTCAGACCCTGGTCTTCGCACGCCCAGCGCGGGACCGTAAACCGCGCTGCGCGACGTGGTGACCGCCCGACGGCACGAGGCTGGCGCGACAGGACGTTCGCGCCGCCGGGCGGAGTCTGTCCCCCTTCCGTGCGAGAAGGGGGGCGTTGGGACCGCGGTGGCACCGACGGGCGCTGCGGCCGGGTCCCCTTCCTTCAGGTCAAGAAGGGGAGCCGCAGGTCCTTACCACCGCACTGGCTCGGCGCCACCGCGGTCCTCACGCTGTCCGGCTCGACGACCACCCCTCATCCGGGCCGGCGAGCCGGACCGCGCACGGCACTGACCTCCCGTCAGGTGCCGTACGCAGCCTCGGAGTCGAGGGCTCAGTCCTCGCGCAGGGCGCGGACGGCCTCCTCGACGCGCCGGCCGTACTCGGCGTCGGCGGCGGCGAAGTGGGCGAGGTTCTTCTCGATGATGTCCTCGCGGGCGACCTGGGAGAGGCTGCCGGCGATGTTGGACACCAGACGGGACTTCTCGTCCTCGGACATCAGGCGGTAGAGCTCACCGGCCTGGAAGAAGTCGTCGTCCTTGACGTGCTCCGGGGCCGCGTGGGTGCCGGTCCAGCCGTGGATGGCGAGCGGAGCGGAGAGCGCGTTGTCGGTCTGCGCCGGGCCCGAGTACGAGTTGGGCTCGTAGTTCTTGTCGTGGCGCGAGCCGTTGCGGGTGGCCATGAAGCCGTCGCGGCCGTAGTTGTCGGCCGTGGTCGCCTTGGGGGCGTTGACCGGCAGCTGGGTGTGGTTGACGCCGAGGCGGTAGCGGTGGGCGTCCGCGTAGGCGAAGAGGCGGCCCTGGAGCATCTTGTCCGGCGAGGGGCCGATGCCCGGGACGAAGTTGTTCGGGGAGAAGGCGGCCTGCTCGACCTCGGCGAAGACGTTGTCCGGGTTGCGGTCGAGGACCAGGCGGCCCACGCGCTGCAGCGGGTAGTCGGCGTGCGGCCACACCTTGGTGAGGTCGAACGGGTTGAAGCGGTAGTCCGCGGCCTCGGCGGCCGGCATGATCTGGACGTAGAGGGTCCAGGACGGGCACACACCGCGCTCGATGGACTGCAGCAGGTCGGTCTGGTGCGAGTTGGCGTCCTTGCCGACCAGCTCGGCGGCCTGCTCGGCGGAGAGCGAGCGGATGCCCTGGTTCGTCTTGAAGTGGTACTTGACGAAGAAGGCCTCGCCCGCCTCGTTGGTCCACTGGTAGGTGTGCGAGCCGTAGCCGTTCATGTGGCGGTACGAGGCCGGGATGCCGCGGTCGCCGAAGAGCCAGGTGATCTGGTGGGTCGCCTCGGGGGCGTGGGCCCAGAAGTCCCAGACGTTGTCCGCCTCCTGCTTGCCCGTGAACGGGTCGCGCTTCTGGGAGTGGATGAAGTCGGGGAACTTGATCGGGTCCTTGATGAAGAACACCGGGGTGTTGTTGCCGACGAGGTCGTAGTTGCCCTCTTCGGTGTAGAACTTCAGCGCGAAGCCGCGCGGGTCACGGACCGCGTCCGCGCCGCCGAGCGAGTCGGCCACGGTGGAGAAGCGCAGGAAGGTCTCGGTCTTCTTGCCGACCTCGGAGAGGAAGGCGGCCTTCGTGTAGGCCGTGACGTCGTCGGTCACCTCGAAGTAGCCGTACGCGCCGGAGCCGCGGGCGTGCACCACGCGCTCCGGGATGCGCTCACGGTTGAAGCGCGCGAGCTTCTCCAGCAGGTGCTGGTCCTGGAGCAGGATGGGGCCACCGACGCCGGCGGTGGCGGAGTTCTGGTTGTCGGCGACGGGGGCGCCGGACTCGGTCGTAAGCACGCGCTTCGACATGGTGGACCTTCCGTGAGCTGCACTGCTACTGGTCAAGTGCTCTGGAGCGTAGGTACGCCCGGCAAACGACGTCAACAGTTTGTTGAAAATGAAGTGTGGTGTTCCGGACGGCGGCGACGCCTGGGCGCGACAGGACAGGTGTCAGCGCCGCCGCCGTCCGGAAATCTGGGTCAGACCTGCTGGCCGGAGAGGCGCTCGACGGCGCGCAGCAGGGCCGAGTGGTCCAGGCCGCCGTCACCCTGCGCACGCAGGGAGGCGACGAGCTGGGCGACCACGGCGCCGACCGGAAGGGCCGCGCCGACGTTGCGGGCGGCGTCGGTGACGATGCCCATGTCCTTGTGGTGCAGGTCGATCCGGAAGCCGGGCTTGAAGTCCCGGTTCAGGAAGTTGTCCTTCTTGCGGGTCAGCACGGTGGAGCCGGCCAGACCGCCGTTGAGGACGTCGAGGGCGGCGTTGAGGTCCACGCCGGACTTCTCCAGGAAGACCACGGCCTCGGCGCACGCCTGGATGTTGACGGCGACGATGAGCTGGTTGGCGGCCTTCACCGTCTGGCCGGAGCCGTGCGGGCCACAGAGCACGATGGTCTTGCCGAGGGCCTGGAGGATCGGCAGGGCCTCGTCGAAGTCGGCCTGCTCGCCACCCACCATGATCGACAGGACGGCCTCGATGGCGCCGGCCTCGCCGCCGGAGACGGGGGCGTCGATGACGCGGATGCCCTTCTCCTTGGCGTTCGCGGCCAGGTCGACGGAGGTCTGCGGGGTGATCGACGACATGTCGATGACCAGGGCGCCCGGCTTGGCGTTCTCCAGGATGCCCTCGGGGCCGTAGGAGATGGCCTCGACCTGCGGGGAGGCGGGCACCATCGTGATGACCACGTCGGCGTCCTTGACGGCCTCGGCGATCGAGCCGGCCGCGGAGCCGCCGGCGGCGGCCAGGCGGTCCAGCTTGTCCTGCTCGAGGGTGAAGCCGGTGACGGAGTAGCCGGCCTTGATCAGGTTCTCGGACATGGGGGAGCCCATGATGCCGAGGCCGATCCACGCGATCTTGGGAAGAGTGCTCATGGTGAGGGTGCCTCTCAAAGCAAGGGTGGTACGGGGAGGGAGCGGGGGTCAGCGCGCCGGGCGGTCCTCGGCGGGCAGCCATTCGAAGGAGGCCGCGGCGTCGGCGGCCTTGTACTCCAGGCCCACCCAGCCGTCGTAGCCGGCCTTCTTCAGCTCGCCGAGCAGGTCCGCGAGCGGGAGCTCGCCGGTGCCCGGGGCGCCGCGGCCCGGCATGTCCGCGATCTGGACGTGGCCGGTCTTGTCGGCGTACCGCGCGATGACCTCGCTGACGTCCTCGCCGTTCATGGCCAGGTGGTAGATGTCGAGCAGGAACTTGGCGTTGCCCAGCCCCGTGGCCGCGTTGACCTTGTCGACGATCTCGATGCCGGCGGGGGCGCTCACCAGCGGGTAGAGCGGCGACTCCGGCTTGTTGAGGGTCTCGATCAGCAGGATCGCGCCGACCCGGTCGGCCGCGCGGGCGGCCAGGACCAGGTTCTCCAGGGCGAGCTCGTCCTGGACGGCCGGGTCCACGCCCTCGACGCGGTTGCCGTAGAGCGCGTTCAGCGCCTTGCAGCCGACCGAGGCGGCGAAGTCCGCGGCGATGTCGATGTTGGCCCGGAAGCGGTCCGACTCCTCGCCGGGCACCGAGACCGCGCCGCGGTCCGGGCCGGGGAGCTGTCCCGCGTAGAAGTTCAGGCCGACCAGCTGGGTGCCGGCGTCCTCGAGGGCCTTCTTGAGGGCGTCGAGCTCGCTCTGCTCGGGGGTGGCGGTGTCGATCCAGGGCCACCACAGCTCGACCGCGGTGAAGCCCGCCGCGGCGGCGGCCGCGGGGCGCTCCAGGAGCGGGAGTTCCGTGAAGAGGATCGACAGGTTCACATCGAAGCGCTGGTCCGTGCCGGCGCCTTCAGAGAAGCGGGCCATGAGGGGCGGCGCTCCTTCCGTATTGCGGAAGTAAGTTTCTGTCTGACGGAATGTTGTAGCGGGAGCGACCGACTTGTCAAGAGGTCCCCGCAGGTCCGGGGCTCCCGCTGGGGCCCGGACGGGCCGTAGCGTGGGGGCATGGAGCGTTTGAGAGTGGAGTTCACGACCGAGCCGTTCGACCTCGACGAGGCGCCGGCGCACGCGGTGGTGGCTCGTGAGGTCATCCAGTCGGCCGAGCTGGACGCGGTGGACGTCGGCCCCTTCGGCAACACGGCGGAAGGCGGCGCGGACGCCGTGCTCACCGCCGTGGACGAGCTGCTGCGCAAGTCCCTGGCGGCGGGCGCCACCCGGGTCTCGCTCCAGGTGAACGTCCTCGACGAGTCGGGGGAGGCGGGCAAGTGACCGAGCACCCCCTGGTCGCGGCGGTGAAGCCGCTGGTGGACGCGATGGGCGCGGAACTGCTCGGCCCCGAGCAGGCCGGGTCCGACGACGTCGTCCTCGCCTGGGAGGGCGAGGACGTGCTCGCCGTGCGGCTGCCGCAGCTGTCCGAGTCCCTCGATCACATCCTCGCGGCCATGGAACGGCGGCACGGGATGCCGCTGGCCGAACTCGACCGCAAGGCGAAGCAGGAGATCGTCCGCATCCTGGAGGCACGCGGTGCCTTCTCGGTGCGCCACGGTGTGGAGACGGTGGCCGGGGCGCTGGGCGTCTCCCGCTTCACCGTCTACAACTACCTGAACCGGGAGACAGCCCTGAACAGGCAAAAACCCCCGAAGAACGGTTAGTTGATCATGTCTTGCCACAAGCCGTCGTCCGCATGTCGGGACGACGGCTTTTGTATGGCCGAGTTTTCAACAAAGTGTTGACGTGGTGTTGCGGAGGGCGTTAGCTATCCGCAGCCCGTCCGACGCACAGCGAAAAACAGCCACGGAGGCTTCCCGTGACTTCAGGTACGACTCCGGGTCTGACCCGGTTCAACACCTCGGCGGACGGCGACGCCGTCGCCGCACTCCACGAGGTGTGCTCCAGTTCGGCGTGGGGGAGCAAGCTCCTCGCCCAGCGCCCGTACGCCACCGCCGAAGCCCTCTTTCTCGCCAGCGACGCCGCCATGGCCGAGCTGACCGCCGAGGACCTCGCCGAGGCGATGGCGGGCCACCCGCCGATCGGTCGTCCGAAGGCCGGGGACCCGACCTCCTCCCGCGAGCAGAGCGGGATGGCCGGCGCCTCCGCGGAGCTCAAGGCCGAGATGCTCGAACTCAACCTGGCCTACCAGGACCGGTTCGGCCACGTCTTCCTCATCTGCGCCACCGGCAAGACCGGCGAGCAGATGCGCGACGCGATCCGCGCACGGATCGAGAACTCGCCCGAGCAGGAGCGGGAGATCGTCCGCACCGAACTGGGCAAGATCAACCGCATCCGCCTGACCCGTCTCGTAGAGACCGAGGAAGAGAACTGATGAGCACCGACACCACCGCCTCGGTGTCCACCCACATCCTGGACACCAGCCTCGGCCGGCCGGCCGAGGGCGTGGCCATCGCGCTCGCGGCCCGCGCCGGCTCCGGCGCGGAGTGGGTCGCCCTGGGCGGCTCCGCCACCGACGCGGACGGGCGCTGCAAGGACCTGCCGGCCCTGCCGGAGGGCACGACCCACGTACGTCTCGACTTCGAGACCGAGGCGTACTTCCTGACACAGCAGAACAAGCAAGCCGAGGCGCAGCAGGACGCCCCCGCGAATCGGGACAGCGGTGCGACCGGTGTGTTCTTCCCGGAGGTGGCGATCACGTTCGCCGTCGTACCGGGCGAGCACTACCACGTACCGCTGCTGCTCAACCCGTTCGGCTACTCCGTTTACCGAGGGAGCTAGCAGACATGCCCACGATTCTCGGCCAGAACCAGTACGGCAAAGCAGAGAACCGCGTCGTCAAGATCACGCGCGACGGCGGCACGCACCACATCAAGGACCTGAACGTCTCCGTCGCCCTCTCCGGTGACCTCGACGACGTCCACCTCACCGGCTCCAACGCCAACTGCCTCCCCACCGACACGACGAAGAACACCGTCTTCGCGTTCGCCAAGGAGTACGGCATCGAGTCCGCCGAGCAGTTCGGCATCCACCTGGCCCGTCACTTCGTGACGAGCCAGGAGCCGATCAAGAAGGCCCGGATCCGGATCGAGGAGTACTCCTGGGAGCGGATCGCCAGCTCGGACGCCAACTCCAAGTTCATCGGCTCCGACGAGGTCAACCACTCCTTCGTCCGCAAGGGCCAGGAGACCCGCACCACCCAGATCACCTTCGACGGCGAGAAGTGGGAGGTCATTTCCGGCCTCAAGGACCTCGTCGTCATGAACTCCACCAACTCGGAGTTCTGGGGCTACATCAAGGACAAGTACACCACCCTCAAGGAGGCGTACGACCGGATCCTTGCCACCCAGGTGTCGGGTCAGTGGCGGTTCAACTGGACCGACGACGAGCAGCGGATGCCGAACTGGGAGCGGTCCTACGAGCAGACCAAGAAGCACATGCTCGAGGCGTTCGCCGAGACCTACTCGTACTCGCTGCAGCAGACCCTCTACCAGATGGCCACGCGGATCATCAACCACCGCGCGGAGATCGACGAGGTCCGCTTCTCGCTCCCGAACAAGCACCACTTCCTCGTCGACCTCGAGCCCTTCGGCCTGAAGAACGACAACGAGGTCTACTACGCCGCCGACCGCATGTACGGCCTGATCGAGGCCACCATCCTCAGGGACGGCGCCACGGCGCAGATCCCGGTCGACATGACCAACCTCTAAGCGGCACTGAGTGAACCGGTCCCCGCCCGTCCGCAGCGGGCGGGGACCGGCACCAGACCGGAGGGAACCTCACATGGCACAGCCCGCAAAGGGGCCGGCTTCCGCCGACGGCCCGTGTTCCACCTCGTCGCCCACCCCGGCAGCCTGCCACCCGGTGGACGAGAAACTCCCCGCCTCGCGGCTCGTCCCCGCCGCGCTCCAGCACATCGCCGCCATGTACGCAGGCGTCGTCACCCCTCCGCTCATCATCGGCCAGGCCGTCGGCCTGGACGCCGCCGGAATGACCCGGCTCATCGCCGCCAGCCTGCTGATCGCCGGCTGCGCCACCATCCTGCAGACACTCGGCCTCGGCCGCTTCGCCGGAAACCGGCTGCCGTTCGTCAACGCGGCCTCCTCCGCCGGCATCGCGCCCATGCTCGCCATCGCCGAGACCAGCGCCAAGGGCCACCAACTCCCCGCCATCTACGGCGCGGTGATGGTCGCCGGCGTCTTCTGCCTCGCCGTCGGCCCCTTCTTCGGCCGCCTCCTGCGCTTCTTCCCGCCCCTCGTCACCGGCGTCGTGATCACCCTCATCGGGGTCACCCTGATGCCCGTCCCGGTGAGCTGGGCCCAGGGCGGCGACAAGAACGCCGCCGACTTCGGCGACATGAAGCACCTGGCACTCGCCGGCTTCACGCTCGTCGTCATCCTGCTCTTCCAGCGCTTCGGCAAGGGCTTCGTCAAGCAGATCGCCCTGCTCCTCGGCCTGTTCATCGGCACGGTCGCCGCGATCCCCTTCGGCCTGGCGGACTTCAGCGCACTGCGTGAGGCGCCGGTCGCCGCGCTGCCCGCCCCCTTCGCCTTCGGTGCCCCCGAGTTCCAGCCCGCCGCGATCCTCTCCCTGTGCATCGTGATGCTGGTCCTGATGACCGAGTCCAGCGCCGGCATGCTCGCCCTCGGCGAGATCTGCGACCGGCGCAGCGACGGTCGGACCATCACCCGCGGCCTGCGCACCGACGGCATCGCCACCCTCCTCGGCCCGGTCTTCGGCGGCTTCCCCACCTCCGCCTTCGCCCAGAACGTCGGCGTCGTCTCGCTGACCCGGGTGCGCAGCCGGTACGTGGTCGCCGTCGCCGGCGGCGCCCTCCTGGTCCTCGGCGCCTTCCCGGTGCTCGGCGCGGTCGTCTCCCTCGTGCCGATGCCGGTCCTCGGCGGCGCGGGCATCGTGCTCTTCGGCTCCATCGCCGTCAGCGGCATCCGCACCCTCTCGGAAGCGGGCCTCGACGACAGCTCCAACATCATCCTGGTGGCCGTCGCGCTCGGCGCGGGCATCATCCCGCTCGCCGCGCCCACCTTCTACGCCGGATTCCCCGCCTGGGCACAGACCGTGCTCGGCTCCGGCATCAGCGCCGGCGCGCTCGTCGCCGTCCTGCTGAACCTCTTCTTCCATCATCTCGGCACCCGGAGCCGCCACGCGGCTGCGGCACTCAAATCCTCCTAGGGTCCTGCCGTGCCCGACCATCCCCCTGTTGATGAAGGAAGCACCGCCATGGCAGCACCTTCGGCAGCACCCCAGCGCATCGTCATCGAGAACGCGGCGATCGCCACCGTCGACGCGGCCGACACCGAGTACGCCACCGGCCATCTCGTCGTCGCCGGGAACAAGATCGAGTCCATCGGCGCCGGCCGCGCGCCGGAGGGCCTCGACAACGTGGTCCGGCGGATCGACGCCACCGGCCACCTGATCACGCCGGGTCTGGTCAACACCCACCACCACTTCTACCAGTGGATCACCCGCGGTCTCGCGACCGACCACAACCTGTTCGACTGGCTGGTCGCGCTCTACCCGACCTGGGCCCGGATCGACGAGCAGATGGTGCGCGTCGCCGCCCAGGGCTCGCTCGCCATGATGGCCCGCGGCGGTGTCACCACCGCCATGGACCACCACTACGTCTTCCCGCGCGGCACCGGCGACCTGTCCGGCGCCATCATCGGCGCCGCCCGGGACATGGGCGTCCGCTTCACCCTCGCCCGCGGCTCCATGGACCGCAGCGAGAAGGACGGCGGACTGCCCCCGGACTTCGCCGTCGAGACCACCGAGGGCGCGCTCGCCGCGACCGAGGAGACGGTGAAGCAGCACCACGACGCCTCCTTCGACGCGATGACCCAGATCGCCGTCGCCCCCTGCTCGCCCTTCTCCGTCTCCACCGAACTGCTCCGCGAGGGCGCGGCCCTCGGCCGCCGGCTCGGCGTGCGGATGCACACCCACGGCTCGGAGACCGTGGAGGAGGAGAAGTTCTGCCACGAGCTGTTCGGCATGGGGCCGACCGACTACTTCGAGTCCACCGGCTTCCTCGGCGAGGACGTGTGGATGGCGCACTGCGTCCACATGAACGACTCCGACATCGAGGCCTTCGCCCGCACGAGGACCGGTGTCGCGCACTGCCCGTCGTCCAACGCGCGGCTCGCGGCCGGCATCGCCCGCGTCCCCGACATGCTCAGGGCGGGCGTGCCGGTCGGCCTCGGCGTCGACGGCACCGCCTCCAACGAGTCGGGCGAACTGCACACCGAGCTGCGCAACGCGCTGCTCATCAACCGCCTCGGCCACCACCGCGAGGCCGCGCTGAACGCCCGCCAGGCCCTGCGCCTCGGCACCTACGGCGGCGCGCAGGTCCTCGGCCGCGCCGACAGCATCGGCTCCCTGGAGCCGGGCAAGCTCGCCGACTTCGTCCTCTGGCGGATCGACGGCCTCGGCCACTCTTCGATCGCCGACCCGGTCACCGCGATCGTCTTCGGCGCGGCGGCCCCCGTCACCGCGTCCTTCGTCAACGGCCGGCAGATCGTCGAGAACAACCGGCTCCTGACCGCCGACGAGGAAGCCATCGCGCGCGACGCGCGCACGGAGGCGCAGCGCCTGGCCCGTATCGCGGCCCGGGGCTGACCCACCCCCAGACGTCCTACGGTGGGGGACGGCCCTCGGTCGGTCGCCGTGGACCCGAGCGGGGCCCACGGCAGCCGGGCCGGGGGGTGTACGTACGCCAAGTCGTACGGCACCCCCCGGAACGGTGAACCCGCGCCCGTCCCCACCGGGCACCCCGTCCCGCGCCGCACCCCCTCCGCCGGCGCACCACCGCAGGACCCCCTGCACCCCCTCGCACCACCCCCGCGCCGAGCCGCACCTCCCGCACCCCGCACCGCATCGCACCACCTCCCTGCATCCCACGTCCCCGCCGACGTGTACCTGACCGGAGGAACCGCCGTGGCCGCCAAGCCCCAGGTTCGCAATGCACCAGACGAAGGCACCGCCCCCGAAGGCGCCGTCCCCGACGCGGACCGGACCAAGCATCCGGTCGACGAGACCCTGCCCCCCGCCAAGATGCTCACCAGCGGTCTGCAGCACGTGGCCGCCATGTACGCGGGCGTCGTCGCCCCGCCCCTGATCGTCGGAGCGGCCGTGGGCCTCTCTCCGACCGAACTGACGTTCCTCACCGGCGCCAGCCTCTTCACCGCCGGACTCGCCACCTTCCTCCAGACCCTCGGCGTCTGGAAGATCGGCGCCAAGCTGCCCTTCGTGAACGGCGTCACCTTCGCCGGTGTCGCCCCGATGCTGGCCATCGTCAACACGACGAAGGACAAGGCCGACGCGCTCCCGGTGATCTTCGGCGCGATCATCGTCGCCGGACTCCTCGGCTTCATAGCCGCCCCGTTCTTCTCCCGCCTCGTGCGCTTCTTCCCGCCGGTCGTCACCGGGTCCGTCATCACGCTCATCGGCGTCTCCCTGCTGCCGGTCGCCTTCGGCTGGGCGCAGGGTCCCAACCCGAGAGCCGACGACTACGGCTCGACGACCTATCTGTCGCTCGCCGGCATCACCCTCGTGATCGTGCTGCTGCTGCGCCGCTTCACCACCGGCTTCCTCAAGCAGGTCGCGGTCCTGGTCGGCCTGGTCCTCGGCACGCTCATCGCGATCCCGTTCGGCGTCACCGACTTCTCCCCGGTGCGGCAGGCCGACGTCGTCGGCTTCCCGACGCCCTTCCACTTCGGCGCCCCGCAGTTCGCCACCGCCGCGATCATCTCCATGTGCGTGGTCATGCTGGTCTCCATGACCGAGTCGACCGCCGACATGCTGGCGCTCGGCGAGATCGTCGAGCGGCCGGCCGACGAGAAGACCATCGCGGCCGGACTGCGCGCCGACACCCTCGGCTCCGCGCTCAGCCCGCTCTTCAACGGCTTCATGTGCAGCGCCTTCGCCCAGAACATCGGCCTGGTCGCCATGACCCGGATCCGCAGCCGCTTCGTCGTGGCCTGCGGTGGCGGCTTCCTGGTCCTGATGGGCCTGTCGCCGATGGCCGCCTCGCTGATCTCGGTCGTGCCCCGGCCGGTGCTCGGCGGCGCGGGCGTCGTCCTCTTCGGCTCGGTCGCCGCCAGCGGCATCCAGACCCTGGTCAAGGCCGGCCTGGAGAAGGACAACAACGTGCTGATCGTGGCGGTCTCGCTGGCCGTCGGCATCATCCCGATCACGAAGCCGGAGTTCTACCACGCCTTCCCCGAGACGGCGAAGATCATCCTGGACTCCGGCATCTCCACCGGCTGTGTCGCCGCCGTCCTGCTCAACTTCGTCTTCAACCACCTCGGCAGGCACCGGAACGACGACACGGTGACGGCGCCGATGGAACCGGGCGAGGAGATCTCGGAGACGGCGTCGGCGAAGGCGGCGCACGCCCACTGAACCCGTGAGCCGCCCACTGCCACCGCCGCCGCCCGCCCCGGATCCCGCGCACCCCGCGGGGCCCGGGGCGCCGGCCGTGGTCCTGATCAACCCCAACACCGCCACGACGACCCCCCGCATGATGACGGCCATCGCGCGCCGCGCGCTCGCCGCCTCGGGCCTGCGCGTGCGCGGCGTGACCGTCGCCCAGGGCCCCGCGATGCTCACCGACCCCGCCGCCCTCCGGGAAGCCGCCCCGCAGGTCCTCGCCGCCGCGCGCGAGGCCCTGGCGTCCGGCGACTGCGCGGCCCTGATCGTCGGCGCGTTCGGCGACCCGGGAGTCGCGGAGCTGCGAACCCGGCTCGCCGCGGCGAGCGGCGACGCCCGCCTCGGCACGGAACCGGCCGCCCCCGCCCCCGTCCCAGTGGTCGGCATCGGCGAGGCCGCGCTCGCGGAAGCGGCCGAGGACGGACGGCGCTTCGGCATCGCCACCACCACACCGCGTCTCGCCGCCGCGATCGACGCCCACGTCGCCCGCCTCGGCCTCGCCGCCGCGTACACCGGCGCCCGTTTCACCTCCGGCACTCCCGAACAGCTCGCCGCCCGCCCCGAGTCGCTGCTCGCCGCCCTGACGGAGGCCGCGCGCGCCTGCGTCGTACGCGACGGAGCCGAGGTCGTCGTCATCGGCGGCGGCCCACTCGGCGACGCGGCCGAGACGCTCCGGACCCGCCTCCCCGTCCCGGTCGTGGCCCCCGTCCCGGCGGCCTGCCGCCGGGTGGCGCGACTGCTGGGCGCAACCCCGGACCGGGCGTAGGGCAGGACCCGAGACGGCACCCGGGGCAGGTCCCAGGGCACGGCCCGGGACAGGATCCGGGGCAGGTCCCAGGGC
>NZ_JBSGIW010000055.1:0-53023 GCF_053605265.1 Streptomyces sp. NPDC003943
CCCCGGGCGTGCCGGGGTCGCCGGGGCCGAGGATGACGTCCAGCCGCCACTCGCTCGCGTTGTCCAGCGGGATCAGCGCGCCGCGCACCCTGTCGCGGTACGTGCGGGCCGCCGGGGCGTCGCGGTAGGGCTCCAGGCGGCGCTCGAAGTCCCGGATGTATTCGACCGCGCGGGCCGAGCGCATCTCGGAGGCCTGTTGCGCCGCCTCCGCGCCGAGCGCGCACGCCTGGTCCAGTTCGCCGAGGGCGAGGCGGGCGGAGGCGAGGACGACGCGGCAGAAGAGGCGGCTGCGGGCGAAGCCGGGGCCGCGGAGCTGGAGGGCGCGTTCGGCGTGCTGGGCGGCGGCGCGGTACTGCTGGAGGTCGCGGTGGCAGTGGCCGAACTCGTCGGCGAGCTGCGCCTCGTCGAAGGAGCGGGCCCAGTAGGGCACCTCGTCGCCGGGCCGGGCGGCCTCCAGGGCGCGTTCGGCGCGGGCGAGCGCGGACCCGCAGGCGCGGGACTCGCCGAGGACGGCGTGCCCGCGCGCCTCGACGGAGTGCAGCAGGGCCTGCACGACGGGCGGCGCGGCGGCGCCGACGCCCTGCTGGGCGACCCGGGCGAGCTGGACGGCCTCGCGGCCGTGGCCGAGGTAGACGGCCTGGTGGCTCATGGTGACGAGGACGTACGAGCCGTAGGCCCGGTCCCCGGCTGCCTGGGCGAGCCGCAGCGCCTGCACGAAGTACCGCTGGGCGAGGCCGTGCGCGGCGATGTCGTACGACGTCCAGCCGGCGAGGCGGGTGAGGTCGGCCACGGCACCGAAGAGCCGGCGCCCGACGCTCTCGCCGTACGTACCGCGCAGCATCGGCTCGGCCTCGTGCTCCAGGTAGCGGACCAGGGCCTGCCGGGCGTGCCCGCCGCCGTACGCGTGGTCGAGGGTGCGGAACAGCTCGCCGACCGAGCGCAGCGCGGCGACGTCGCCGCTGGTCACCCGCTGCCCGGGGCCCCGGTCGGTGCCGCGCTGGCGGGGCACGGAGTAGCGCCCCTGCAGCGGCACCCGCGGTTCCGGGCCACCGGGGCCGCCCAGTCCGCCAGGGCCGCCCAGGCCGCCCGGACCTCCGGCGGGGCCGCTCGGTTCGCCGCGCGCCACCCGTTCGTCGGCCCGCCCGATCAGCCAGTCCCGGCTCGGCACGACGAGCCCGGCCGGCGTGAAGGCGATCTTGCGGAGCTCCGCGTGGCTCCCGGAGTCCTTGCGCCACAGCCCGCTGACGATGTCCACGGCCTCCTCGGGCGTCGCCGCGAACTCCAGGCCCGCGTAGACCGGCGCGCACGCGTCCAGCCCGAGGTCCTGCGCGGAGAGCCGGCGGCCGAGGCGGCGGGTGAAGACCTCGGCGATCAGGGCGGGGGTGGTGCCGCGCGGCTGCTGGCCGCGCAGCCAGCGGGTCACCGAGGTCTTGTCGTACCGCAGGTCGAGCCCGTGCTCGAGGCCGAGCTGGTCGACGCGTCTGGCGAGCCCGGCGTTGGAGAAGCCTGCTTCGGCGATGAGCGCGGCGAGCTGGCGGTTCGGCATGCGCTGCGAGGGTCGTTCCGTCATCAGCTGTGCGGTCTCCTGCCTTCCGGGCCCGGGGTGGCAGCCCGTACGGACCCTCGTGGCCCTCATGGAACGGCGTGAATTTAGCGGCACTAGCCGCCCTTACCGCCACCTTCGCCCCACATTCATCCGATCGTGTGAGGATTGGCTCGTCGCTGACGCAGGGGACGTAGGGGCCCTCACACACCTGCCGGAGGGCCGTCCGGCGTACCGCCGTACAGTGGCATGGGCGCGATTGACGCATGGTGCCGAGCCGGCTCCCGCCCCGGGACGATCCCCGGAACCCGGCCCCGGCACCCAGGAGGAGGCTTTGCCGTGAGTGAGCTGCGATTCGTCCGTCTGGGCTTCGGCGCGGACGCCGTCGACTACCAAGTGGCGTGGGACAAGCAGCGCGAGGTGCACGCCGCCCGGTTCGCCGACGAGGTCGAGGACACGTGTCTGCTCCTGGAGCACCCGCCGGTCTACACCGCGGGCCGGCGCACCGAGGACAGCGAGCGCCCGCTGGACGGGACGCCGGTGGTGGACGTCGACCGCGGCGGCAAGATCACCTGGCACGGCCCCGGCCAGCTGGTCGGCTACCCGATCATGAAGCTGCCCCGTCCGGTCGACGTCGTGGCCCACGTACGCCGTCTGGAGGAGGCGCTGATCCGCACCGCCGCCGAGTTCGGCGTGGAGACCAGCCGGGTCGAGGGCCGCAGCGGCGTGTGGGTGCTCGGCGACCCGGTCGAGCAGCGGCCGCAGTTCGGCGGGCTGTCGCTCGACTTCGACCCGCGGCTGCACGACGACGAGTTCGACCCGCGCATGAACGGCCCGGAGTACGCCCCGTCCAACGCCGGCCAGCGCCGCGAGGACCGCAAGCTCGCGGCCATCGGCATCCGGGTCGCCAAGGGCGTGACGATGCACGGCTTCGCCCTCAACGTGAACCCGGACAACACCTGGTTCGACCGGATCATCCCGTGCGGCATCCGCGACGCGGGCGTGGCCTCGCTCGCGAACGAGCTGGGCCGGGACGTCACGATCGAGGAGGTGCTCCCGGTCGTCGAGAAGCACCTGCGCGAGGTGATGGCGGAAGCGGTGCTGAAGCCGCGGGAGATCGAGCGCGACAGCGCGGGCGAGAGCGCGCGCGAGACGGAGCGGGCCTCGGCCTGAGGAATGCCCACCCATGGCCACGGGTTGGCCAACGGTGAAGGCATAGGAAGCAACGGGCGTACCCTGGTGTACGCCGAAGAATCGAAGCTACAGGAGCCGATGTGTCCGCAGTCGCACCCGACGGACGCAAGATGCTGCGCCTGGAGGTCCGGAACAGCCAGACCCCCATCGAGCGCAAGCCCGAGTGGATCAAGACCCGGGCGAAGATGGGACCGGAGTACAACAAGCTCCAGGGTCTCGTGAAGAGCGAGGGTCTGCACACGGTCTGCCAGGAGGCGGGCTGTCCCAACATCTTCGAGTGCTGGGAGGACCGCGAGGCGACCTTCCTCATCGGCGGCGACCAGTGCACCCGCCGCTGCGACTTCTGCCAGATCGACACCGGCAAGCCGCAGGCCCTCGACCGTGACGAGCCGCGCCGCGTCGGCGAGTCCGTCGTCACGATGGACCTGAACTACGCCACCATCACCGGCGTCGCCCGCGACGACCTGGAGGACGGCGGCGCCTGGCTGTACGCGGAGACCGTGCGCCAGATCCACCAGCAGACCGCCGAGCGCGCCGCCGGCCGCACCAAGGTCGAACTGCTCGCGCCCGACTTCAACGCGGTGCCGGAGCTCCTGGCGGAGGTCTTCGCCTCCCGCCCCGAGGTCTTCGCGCACAACGTCGAGACCGTGCCCCGGATCTTCAAGCGGATCCGCCCCGGCTTCCGCTACGAGCGCTCGCTCGACGTCATCACCAAGGCCCGCGACTACGGTCTGGTCACGAAGTCCAACCTGATCCTCGGCATGGGCGAGACCCGCGAGGAGATCAGCGAGGCCCTGCAGCACCTGCACGACGCGGGCTGCGAGCTGATCACGATCACGCAGTACCTGCGCCCGTCGGTCCGGCACCACCCCGTGGAGCGCTGGGTCAAGCCGGACGAGTTCGTGGAGCTGAAGGAGGAGGCCGAGGAGATCGGCTTCTCCGGTGTGATGTCGGGCCCGCTGGTCCGTTCGTCGTACCGCGCGGGCCGGCTTTACCAGCAGGCGATCGAGCGCCGTGGCGCGGTGGACAACGCCACGCAGGCCGTCTGAGCCGCCGCTTCGCGCATGACGCACGACCTGATGCGGCCTTCCGTGCTCACGGAGGGCCGCATCAGGCTTTCATCAGTGTTTGACCGCCGGGTCACGCCCTGGTAACACCGATCTGTGAGGCTGTTCTCACTCACCGCCACCGAGCGCTCACGGAGGCTCTCGCCCATGCAGGCCGCGCATATCCGAGCCCACGCGTTCCCGTCCGTCACCGATGCCCTCAGGGCCGTCGAGACCCTGCTGCTCGCCCGTGGGCAGCGCACCGCCCGGCGCAACGCCTGGACCTCCGTCCTGGAGGACCGTCGCCGCGCGAAGGACCGCGTGGAGGCCCAAAACGTGATGGAGGCCGTGGCCGGCCGGGCATCCCGGGCCACGTAGACTTCAGGACATGGCGAGGAAGGCAAACACGGGCGGCGCTGACGCCGCCGCGAACCCCGGGCGACTGAAGCAGATCGCCCTCACGTACAAGATGACCCGGAAGGCCGACCCCAAGGTCGGGCTCGTCGTCGCGGGCGTGGGCATCGTCGTACTCGGTGTCCTCCTCGGAATCGGCTTCGCGATCGGTCACCCGGTCTACCTGGGCATCCTCGGTTTCGTCCTGGCGTTCCTGGCCATGGCGATCGTCTTCGGCCGGCGTGCCGAGAAGGCTGCCTTCGGCCAGATGGAGGGCCAGCCCGGCGCCGCCGCGGCGGTCCTGCAGAACGTCGGGCGCGGCTGGACCGTGACCCCGGCCGTGGCGATGAACCGCAGCCAGGACGTCGTGCACCGCGCGGTCGGCCGCGCCGGCATCGTCCTGGTCGCGGAGGGCAACCCGAACCGGGTGAGGTCGCTGCTCGCGGCCGAGAAGAAGAAGATGGCCCGGATCGTCGTCGACGTGCCGGTGACCGACATCGTCGTCGGCAACGACGAGGAAGCCGGCCAGGTGCCGCTCAAGAAGATCCGCACGAAGATGCTGAAGCTTCCGCGGGTCCTCGCCGGCCCCCAGGTGACGGCGGCCAACGACCGGCTGCGCGCGATGGGCGACCTGATGAGCAACATGCCGCTGCCGAAGGGCCCGATGCCGAAGGGCATGCGGATGCCGCGCG
Source organism: Streptomyces sp. NPDC003943 (assembly GCF_053605265.1). Lineage (NCBI taxonomy): Bacteria > Bacillati > Actinomycetota > Actinomycetes > Kitasatosporales > Streptomycetaceae > Streptomyces > Streptomyces sp. NPDC003943. The sequence continues at coordinate 4,869 of NZ_JBSGIW010000055.1, forward strand.
GCGGAAAGATGCGCTGAGCGTACGGGTCGAACGAGTCACACGAGTCGTACGAATACGAGAGGGGCGCCCCGGACTGTTCCGGGGCGCCCCTCTCGTCGTTCTTTCGTGGGTCCAGACGCGTACGTGGGTCAGACGCGGACCTGGACGGCGCCGGAGAAGCGGTCGTGCAGGCCGCGCCCGTCGCGGTCCCAGATGAGGGCCGGGATCGCGAGGCAGACCAGGGCGCTGCGCAGGGCGACCCGGAGGACGCCGAGGCGGCCACCGTGCACGGAGACGACGCGCAGCCGGAAGAGCAGCTTGCCCGGCGTGGCGCCGACGGTGCCGACGGTCAGCGCACTCAGGACGAACAGGATGAGCACGGCCCAGTTGCCGGTCGACTGTCCGTAGTGGTGGGTGATGAGACCGTATGCGATCAGCATGCAGAGGGCCCAGTCGACGGCGAGTGCGCCGAGACGGCGGCCGGGGCGGGCGATCGAGCCGGGCCCCTCCTCGGGCAGACCGAGCTGCTGCCCGCGGTAGCCGAAGTCCACGCCTGCTTCTTCGGCCGCGGCGCGGGGGCCGGAGAGCCATGATCCGAGTGCTTGCCTGTTGTCCACCCGACCACGGTACTGCGCCCGTTTTTGATCACTTCGGCCTGGGTCGGCGGGCGCGCGCGGCGCGGTTCGGCACACCCGGGCCGGTTAACTTCGACGAAACAAATGGGTCATGCTTGAGAAATGCCGCATGCCTATGGTCGGGTCCAGCGTGAGCCACCGCACTGGCCACATGACCGAGCTGCAACCCCGCCCCTCCCCGGGCCGGGAGTAGGAGGAGTTGGATGTCCGAGAAGCACGGGTTCCAGAACGCCGACGAGGTCAACAAGTTCATCAAGGACAACGACGTCAAGATGGTCGACGTCCGGTTCTGTGACCTTCCGGGCGTGATGCAGCACTTCACGATCCCGGCGACGGCCTTCGACCCGGCGGAGGAGCTCGCCTTCGACGGTTCGTCGATCCGCGGTTTCCAGGCCATCCACGAGTCCGACATGGCGCTCCGCGCCGACCTGTCGACGGCGCGCGTGGACCCCTTCCGCCGCGACAAGACGCTGAACATCAACTTCTTCATCCACGACCCGATCACGGGCGAGCAGTACAGCCGTGACCCGCGCAACATCGCGAAGAAGGCCGAGGCGTACCTCGCCTCCACCGGCATCGCCGACACCGCGTACTTCGGCCCCGAGGCCGAGTTCTACGTGTTCGACTCGGTCCGCTTCGAGACCTCCGCGAACCAGGGCTTCTACCACATCGACTCCGAGGCCGGCGCCTGGAACACCGGTGCGGAGGAGAACAACCGCGGTTACAAGGTCCGCTACAAGGGCGGCTACTTCCCGGCCCCGCCGGTCGACCACTTCGCCGACCTGCGCTCGGAGATCTCCCTGGAGCTGGAGAACGTCGGCCTGAAGGTCGAGCGCCAGCACCACGAGGTCGGCACCGCCGGCCAGGCCGAGATCAACTACCGGTTCAACACACTGCTCGCCGCGGCCGACGACCTGATGCTCTTCAAGTACATCGTGAAGAACGTCGCCTGGCGCAACGGCAAGACCGCGACCTTCATGCCGAAGCCGATCTTCGGCGACAACGGCTCGGGCATGCACGTCCACCAGTCGCTGTGGTCGAACGGCGACCCGCTGTTCTACGACGAGGCCGGCTACGCGGGCCTGTCGGACACCGCCCGCTACTACATCGGCGGCATCCTCAAGCACGCCCCGTCGCTGCTCGCCTTCACCAACCCGACGGTGAACTCGTACCACCGCCTGGTCCCGGGCTTCGAGGCCCCGGTCAACATGGTGTACTCGCAGCGCAACCGCTCCGCCGCCATGCGCATCCCGATCACGGGCTCGAACCCGAAGGCCAAGCGCGTCGAGTTCCGCGCGCCGGACCCGTCCTCGAACCCGTACCTCGCCTTCTCGGCGCTGCTCCTCGCGGGCCTCGACGGCATCAAGAACAAGATCGAGCCGCTGGAGCCGATCGACAAGGACCTCTACGAGCTGGCTCCGGAGGAGCACGCCAACGTCCCGCAGGTCCCGACCAACCTCGAGGCCGTCCTCTCCGCCCTGGAGGAGGACAACGAGTACCTGCAGGCCGGCGGTGTCTTCACCTCCGACCTGATCGAGACCTGGATCGACTACAAGCGGACCAACGAGATCGCCCCGATCCAGCTCCGCCCGCACCCGCACGAGTTCGAGCTCTACTTCGACCTCTAAGCCGCGGCTGCAGAGACCGTCTGACGAGGGCCGTCATCCCGGAGACTCCGGGGTGGCGGCCCTCGCCGCTTGCCGGAGGCGCGAGGTGGAGCAGGCGGGCTCCGACGTGACGAGAATGCGAACGGACGACGAAATCATGTGCCTACCCGCGAGTAGTAGTTTCACTCTCCGCGACTGATCGCTAACGTGTGGTCGTCGCTGCCGCCACACCCGGAGCACAGGGCTCCGCTGGGACTAGTGGCGCGATGAGGATTTGCCGAACGTGACTCAGGCGGCACTTGCCCCTGCGGAGACGCTCAGACTTCAGCCGTATACCGACCACTGCCGCGTCATCGCCGACGAGGGCGCGCACGTGGTCATCGGCGTCTCACCGGGGAACAGCTATTTCACCGCTCAGCGACTGCGCGATCTGGCGCGCTGGGGGTTGGACCACTTCGAGAAGGTCGACTTCGTCCACACGGATCTGCATGTGGCGGAGATGTACGAGGCACTCGGGTACGGGGCCGACGAGGCACGGCGGAAGGCCGTGAAGAACCTGCGGGGGGTGCGGGCGAAGGTCGCGGCGGCCGTGGCGGACGTGGATCCCGAGGGGCGGCGGCTGCGGGCGCGGGGGATGTCGGAGTTCGAGGGGATTCCGGCGTACCAGGAGCTGCACCGGCAGGTGCTCGCCGCGGTGGCCGAGGACGCGGTGGTACGGGAGACGTGTGACGCGCTGACCGGGATCTTCCTGAAGGGGAAGGTCGGTCCCGGTCAGGAGGTCACCGCGCGGCAGCGGGAGGTGTGCCGGGCGTACATCTGCGCCGAGGTGCCGCTGTTCCTGGACACGCCCGCGATCCTCGGGGTGCCGTCCTCGCTGAACTGCTACCACCAGGCGCTTCCGCTGGCCGACCTGCTGTACGCCCGGGGGTCCGGGCTGCGGGCCTCGCGCAACCAGGGCCACGGCATCGTCACACCCGTCGACATCGAAGGAGATCCGCGATGAGCACCATGACCGCGAACGGCGCGCCCACCGCGAACGAACCGCTCGCCTTCCCCTTCGACTGGGACGGCACCCGGCTGCCCGCCGAGGTCGAGGCGCTGCGCGCCGCGCCGGTGACGAGGGTGCGGACGATCGCCGGCGCGGACGCCTGGCTGGTCTCCTCGTACGGGCTGTGCAAGCAGGTCCTGGAGGACCCGCGGTTCAGCCTGAAGGACACCTCGGCGCCGGGGGCGCCGCGGCAGTACGCGCTGACGATTCCACCGCACGTCGTGAACAACATGGGCAACATCACCGGGGCCGGGCTGCGCAAAGCCGTGATGAAGGCGCTGAATCCGAAGGCGCCGGGGCTTGAGGAGTGGCTGCGGGAGCGGGCCGGGACGCTGGTGGACGCGCTGGTCGCCGAGGGGGCGCCCGGGGAGCTGCGGGGCGGCTTCGCGGATCCGTACTCGGCGGGGCTGCACTGCCGGATGCTGGGCATCCCGGAGGAGGACGGGCCCCGGCTGCTGCGGAGCCTGGACGTCGCCTTCATGAACGCGCCGCGCGAGATCGAGGCGGCGCGGCTCAACTGGGACCGCGACATCGCGTACATGACGGAGCGGCTGGACGATCCGGCGACCGGCGGGCTGATGGCGGAGCTCGCGGCGCTGCGCGACGATCCGGAGTACGCGCATCTGACGGACGAGATGCTGGCGACGGTCGGCGTGACGCTGTTCGGCGCCGGGGTGATCTCGACCTCGGGCTTCCTGACGATGGCGCTGGTGTCGGTGCTGACCCGGCCGGACGTGCGGGAGGCGCTGGCCGGCGGTGGCGGCCGGGTCGCCGGGGCGATGGACGAGCTGCTGCGGGTCAACCTGTCGATCGGGGACGGGCTGCCTCGGCTCGCCCTTGAGGACGTGCAGCTCGGGGACGTGCTGGTGCGGGCGGGTGAGCTGGTGCTCGTGCTCGTGGAGGCGGCGAACCACGATCCGGAGCACTTCGAGGACCCGGCCGTCTTCCGGCCGGGCCGGGAGAACGCCGCCGACCATCTGTCGTTCGGCGGCGGCCGGCACTACTGCCCGGCGACCGCGCTCGGCAAGCGGCATGCCGAGATCGCCCTGGAGACGCTCCTGGAGCGGCTGCCGGACGTGCGGCTCGCGGTGCCGGTCGAACAGCTGGTGTGGCGCACCAACTTCATGAAGCGGCTGCCCGAGCGGCTGCCCGTCGCCTGGTGACACCGCGGTGGTGAAGGGGTGCTGCCCGGCGCGAGGCCGGGCAGCACCCGCGGGGGTCAGCGGCTGTAGCGGATCAGGGCTCGGACCATGTGGCAGGTGGTGTCGGACGGCGGGTGGATGCCGAGCTGGGCGGCGGTCGTGCGTATCCGCGCGTTGGTGGCCCGGGACGGCAGATAGACGCCCGCGTCGAGCAGGGCGATGGCGAGGCGCATGGCCTTCAGCCGGCGGTTGTGGGTGACGTACCACTCGCGGGGGCGGCCCGCGGGGAGCGGCTGCTTCCGGAGGGGCTTCCAGGGTTCGATGGACGGTGTCCTGAGCGTGGCTACGGCCATGGGCGACCTCCTGACGAACGGGGGTGGGGGCCCTCCCCGGGACCCTCACCTTCACCCTCGATTTTACTGGCCACCACTGACAATCGCCCCTGGCCAGACGGGCTTTGGCGGTGTGTTTGCAGGGCGGCGCGGGGGCGCGTCGGGGCGGTCCGGGCCGCATGGGGAGGTGCGTTACGAGGGGTGCGTTCGGGGATGCGGCCGGCGGTACGTTGGAGGGCATGGAGATCTGGATCAACCCCGCCTGTTCCAAGTGCCGCAGCGCACTGACCCTGCTGGACGCCGAGGGCGCCGACTACACCGTGCGCCGCTACCTGGAGGACGTGCCGTCGCCGGACGAGATCCGGGCCGTGCTCGACCGGCTCGGTCTGGAGCCGTGGGACATCACGCGCACCCAGGAGGCGGACGCCAAGGAGCTCGGGCTCAAGGACTGGCCCAAGGACGCGGCGAACCGCGACCGCTGGGTGGAGGCGCTCGCGAAGCACCCGAAGCTGATCCAGCGGCCGATCATCACCGCCGAGGACGGCACGGCCGTGGTCGGGCGCTCCGAGGAGGCCGTGCGGGACGCGCTGTCCCGCTGACCGTCCTCCCTTCTCCCTCCTTCCCCCTCCTTCTCTCTCCCTCTCCTCTCTTCTCAGTCCGTGAAGTGGCGGGCGATCCGGGCGTGGGTTCCCGGTGGCGCCGACACGGGGAGCGTGAAGTGGGTCGCGTCGGGCAGGACCGCCGTCTCCGCGCCGGGGACGGCGGCCCGGGCCCGGCGCTCCACCGCGCGCGGGTCGTGGACCCGGGAACGGCCGGCGAACAGGACGAGCGTCGGCTGCCGGAGCGCGGCGAGCCGCTCGGCGGTGGGGCGGGGACCGGACACCGGTCGCGCGGTACGGAACTCCGCGCCGCGGGCGTACAGTTCGCGCCATTCCGGATCGACCGCCGCGCCGCCCGTCTCCCAGTCGAGGAGCGCGGCTCCGCGGGCCGGGGTGGGCCGGAGCAGCACCGGCAGGGCACGCAGCAGGAAGCGCGGGGAGAAGCCGGCGAAGCAGTCGGTCGGGTCGAGCAGGGCGAGCCGGCCGGCCCGGGCGGGCGACGCGAGCGCGTACTGGAGGGCGAGCCACGCGCCGTAGGAGTGGCCGACGAGGCCCACCGGGCCGGCGGGCGGGACGCCGAGCGCGTCGAGCAGGGTGTCGAGCCACCCGGTGAGGTCGGCGACGCTACGCATCGGACGCCGGGGGTCGGGAACACTGCGGCCGGGTTCGCCGACGACGTCCACGGCGTGCACCCGGTGGCTCGCGCCGAGCGCCTCGGCCGTCCCGTACCAACTGGTGGCGGTGGCCCCGCCGCCCGGCAGGAGCAGTACGGGCGGAGCGTCGGCGGGGCCGTGGCTGATGACGTGGGTCGATCCGTACGGGGTGGGCAGGGTGGCTGTGGTGGCGCCGGCCGGCCAGTGGGCGAGGACGGCGTCGTAGGCGCGCCCGTAGGCGAGGACGGAGTCGCGCGATTTCCGGGGCACGCAGGGATCCTCTCGCTCGGCGATAATCTCGCTGAGCGAGATAATAGGCGGGAAGGCAAGGACACCTCCATGGCTGAGTCGGAAGAGCTGCGGATCTTTCATCTGCTGCGTGCGGTGACCGTCGAATTCGGCCTGCGACAGGCCGAGTTCGCCGCCCGGAACGGCATGCACACCACGGATGTGCGCGCACTGATCTGTCTGCTCGACGCCGAGCGGGACGGCACGCCGGCCACCGCCGGCCGGCTCGGGGCGCAGCTCGGCCTCAACTCCGCCGGCACCACCGCCGTCATCGACCGGCTCGAACGGCTCGGTCACCTCGCCCGGGTGCGGGACGAGCGCGACCGGCGGCGGGTGCTGCTGCGCGTCGAGGACGGGGCGAAGGAGCTCGGCCGCGCCTGGTTCGGGCCGCTGATCGACGGCACGGTGGCGCTGCTCGGCGACTTCGACGACGGCGAGTCGGAGGCCGTACGCCGCTTCCTCTCCGGCGTACGGGACCTCATGGCCGCCGGTGGGTCTCCGTCGGCACCTGTGCCTCCGCCTCCGCCAGGATCTCCGTGAGCCGGGCCCCGAAGCGCACGTCGCAGGCGTGCGGCCTGCCGGTGCGTATCGCATCGAGCAGGGCGTCCACCGCGCCGCCGAAGGCGCCCAGCGCGCCGTCCCAGCCCGGCATCGTCACCCGGCCCCGCTCGCCGTACAGGGACAGGGCGGCCTCGGAGGCGGCGGGCGGGGCGCTGAGCGTGAGCGTGGCGGTGCTGCTCGCGCCCGAGGTGTGGCGAAGGACCAGATGGCGGGTGTCGGCCGGCCCGGCGACGCAGCTCACCGAGGTGACGTCACCGAGGACCGGGAGGTAGACGGAGAGGACGTGCGGGCCGACGTCCCACAGGCCGCCCTTCTCGCGGCGCCAGGGCGAGGCCGCGTACGCGCTGTCCGAGCCGGCGGCGAAGAGGGAGCCCAGCCAGTGCGCCTCGCCGAGGAACCAGTCGCCGGCCGCGGCCTGTTCGTCGATCCAGCGGGCGGTGGGCTCCGCGAATCTGAGCGTGCAGAAGACGATCGACGCGACCCCGGCCGCCGTCACCGCGTCGGCCAGCTCCCGGGCCGCCGGCACCGAGGTCGCCACCGGCTTGTCGAGGATCACATGGCACCCCGCGGCCGCCGCGCGCGCCGCCAGCGGGGCCTGGACGTCCGGCGGCAGGGCGATCGCTATCGCGTCGCTCGCCGCGAACAGCGCGTCCACGTCCTCGTACGCCCGGGTGCCGCACGCCGCGGCCAGCGCGGCCGCCGGCTCCGGCCGTCTGCCCCACACCCCGCTGAACTCCACACCCGCGTGCGCCGCGAGGGCGGGCGCGTGGGTGCGCTCGGCCCAGGGGCCGGTGCCGAGGAGACCGATACGGGGCTTCGTGCCCAGGAGCTTCGTCATGCCCTCCAGTCTGCCGGGCGGCGCCGACAAGGGGATCCGGGATGACCCGCAGACGCCCCCGGCCCGGCCCCGAGCGCACGCTCCGGGCGCACCCCCGACCCGCCTCGCACGCCCCCAGGCCCCGGCCGGCCCAGCCTCCGTCCGCCCTGCCGCGGGCGCGGGCGCGGGCGTGCGAAACCCGGTGGCGTCCCTCCCCTCCCCCGGTGTTAGCGTCGGCGGGCCGGCCGCGGGACTCCGGCGCGACTTCCGGGACCTGCCTCTACAGCAACGTATTCGTTGTTCGCGCCCCCATTCCCCGGCCGGCACCGGGCGCCGGTACGGGCGAAGGAGCAAGGAAGCCGATGTCGGACCTCATCGCCGCCGAGGACGTGCTGCTCTTCGTCAACGCGGCCGTCACGGCCACCGGCCAGCGCGAGTTCCGCGCCACAGCCGAGGAACAGCGCCTGTCCCTCGACTTCCTCCACGAGTACGTGCGCGTCAACTACCGGCCGCTGTACGCCGCCGCGCTCGCGCTCGACATCAACGACCACAACGCCGCCCTGATCGCCGAGCAGCTGCTGCGCACCCCGCGCGAGGCGGGCCCCGGCGAGGGCCGGCTGATCGCGGCGCGGCTCGCGGTGATGCCGCCGCAGCGGGTGTACCGGCTCTTCCGCGCCCTGCGCGCCGCCGGGGTCAACAACCGCCGCACGCGCGCCATCGTCCGTGACTGGCTGGCGGCCCGGCCCGATCTGGCCCATGACGCCGTGAAGTACCGGCCCGGGCTCAGGGCCGCCGTCCGGCACGCCCATCTGCCGTTCCCGGACGCGCCGGAGACGGGCGACTTCCTCTTCGCGCCGCGCCGCCGCGCCCGTTACGCGCACCGCACCCTGGAGGCGTACCGCAGGGCCCACCACGAGCACGGGGCGCAGTCGGCGCTGTACGAGCTGCCGTTCACGGTCGCCGAGGGGCTTGCCGCGAAGCACGGCGTGCCGCGCGCGGTGTTCCTGGAGCGGATCGCGCCGCGCATGACCCGCCTGGAGCGGCTGCGGACCCGCCCCGCCGGGGCGGGCACCGATCTGTCCGTGATGCCGCTGACGCGGCTCGCGCTGTACGTGCTGTCTCTCCCCTTCGGGGAGAGAAGGGAGCGGCGCGCCGAGCTGACCGGGGCGCTGCGGACGGCGGCGCGACGGGTGGCCGGGCCGCATGCCGGGAGCTGGGGCCGGGTGGCGGCGGTGCTCGACGACAGCTTCTCGGCCTCGGGTTCGGCGGTGAAGCGGCGCCGGCCGCTGGCTGTCGCGCTCGGCTGCCACTTCCTCCTGGAGGCGCTGGCCGCGCCCGGCGCGTACACGGCGCACTGGACCTCGGGCGCCCGCGATCCGCTGCTCGTCCGGCCGTGGGGGGCGACGCCGCTCGGGGAGCGGATCATCGACGCCCTGGAGGGGACGCCGGAGCGGCTGGTGATCGTGTCGGACGGCTGGGACAACGCGCCGCCCGGGCTGGCGGGCGAGGTGCTGCGGGTGTGGCGGACCCGGCTCGATCCGCTGCGGCGCACGAGCGTGGTGCACGTGAACCCCGTATACGACGCCGATGTCTTCGACGTGCGCCGGCTCGCGCCCGGGGTGCCGGCGACCGGCATCCGGGACGCCGAGGACCTGCCGGCGCTGGTGGAGATCGCCCGGTTCGCGGAGGGGCGCGAGGGGCTCGCCGCGCTGCGGGCCTATCTGGACCGGCGGGTGGAGCTGTTCCTGGCGGCGCACTCGGGGGAGGCGCGGGCATGACGCGGATCGACCTGACCGGGCTCGCCGTCCGGCCGGCGCAGGTGTGGGGCGGGGTGCGGCTCGTGCCGCTGGTGCGGGACGAGCCGGTGGCCGGGCTGCGGCTGCGCCGCGAGGTGTACGCGCACGCCTGGGACGGCCCCGACACGGTCGAGGTCGGTGACGGCACCGTCTACACCTCGTACATCCCGCACGGCTTCGTCGCCGACTGGTCGGACGCGGGGACGGGCGGGGCCGCGGGCGCGTCCGGGGAGGCGGCCGTCTACGGGACCCGGCTCGGGGACGAGCGGCCGGTCGCGGTGCCCGTGCGGCGGCTCGCGCGGCGCCGCAGGGGCGAGCCGCGGCTGCGGTTCCTGCCGCTCCATCTCGCCCTGGAGGGCTATCTGGCGCTGCACTTCGGCGGCCCTTCGGTCGTGTGGGACGAGTGGTCCCGTGAGGCGGTGCGGCGCGGTCTGTCGCCGCGCGCGGAGGCCGCGTACGCGGGGTGGGCGGTGCCGGGGCTCGCGGAGGCGCTGCGGGTGTTCGAGATCCATCCGGGACAGTGCGGGATGCTGCTGTACGTGGCGGACGCGCTGGCCGCCGCCTTCGTCGTGCCGCATCCCGACGACTACCGGCTGCTGCACCCGACGCTGGTGGAGGACCTGTTCGGGGAGCTGGTGCACCAGTACGCGCACTACGGCGCGCCCGTGCCGGAGTTCCGGGCCGCTCTGGGGAGCGGCGCTTTCCATACGCTCGGCGATCTGCGCCGGGCGGCGCGGGCGCAGGAGCGGGCGTGGGCCGAGGCGCACGACGGTCTGATGGCGCGGGACCTGCTGGAGACCCCGTACGCCTTCGAGCGGGTCCACGACCTGGGCGGCTTCCGGCTGTTCCGCTTCCTGCCGCCGTTCCTGCGCTCGGGGCAGGAGCAGCACATCGGGGAGCTGATCAGCGACCGCCGGGGGCGGACGGCCTATCTGAAGACGTTCCGGCTGTCGGAGGCGCAGATCCGGCGCGGGTACCTGCTGCGGCGGCTCGCGGACTGCGACTGGCACCTGGGGCGTACGGCGGAGGCGCTGGGCACCTCGTACGCGGAGCTCGTGGCGCGGATCACCCGGGCCGGGTTCGGTTCGCTGCTGAACGCGCACGAGATCGCACGGCGGACGCGCGTTTCCGAGGAAGGCTGAGTAACACGGGGTTCACAAACGGGCAACCGACGGGAAATCCCGTGTTGCGAAGCTGCGCTCAGACGACACCGCCACCGCAGCTCTCGCAAGTCGCGAGCCGCCACCGGCACCCGCAGCACGCCAAAGGATGAGGCACGTGACCTTCAAGGCTGAGTACATCTGGATCGACGGCACCGAGCCGACCGCCAAGCTCCGTTCGAAGACGAAGATCATCCCGGGTGCGGCGCTGTCCCTGGAGGAGCTGCCGATCTGGGGCTTCGACGGTTCCAGCACGAACCAGGCCAAGGGCCACGCCTCGGACCGCGTCCTCAAGCCGGTCTTCGTCTGCCCCGACCCGATCCGCGGCGGCGACGACGTCCTGGTGCTGTGCGAGGTCCTGAACACGGACATGACGCCGCACGCGTCCAACACGCGTGCCGCGCTGGCCGAGGTGTACGCGAAGTACGCCGCGCAGGAGCCGATCTTCGGCATCGAGCAGGAGTACACCTTCTTCGACGGCGAGCGCCCGCTCGGCTTCCCGGTCGGCGGCTTCCCGGCCCCGCAGGGCGGCTACTACTGCGGTGTCGGCGCGGACGAGATCTTCGGCCGTGACGTCGTCGAGGCGCACCTGGAGAACTGCCTGAAGGCGGGCCTGGGCATCTCCGGCATCAACGCCGAGGTCATGCCCGGCCAGTGGGAGTTCCAGGTCGGCCCGCTGGCGCCGCTCGAGGTCGCCGACCAGCTGTGGGTGGCCCGCTGGCTGCTCTACCGCACGGCCGAGGACTTCAACGTCTCCGCGACGCTCGACCCGAAGCCGGTGAAGGGCGACTGGAACGGCGCCGGCGCGCACACCAACTTCTCCACGAAGGCGATGCGCGAGGGCTACGACGCGATCATCACCGCGTGCGAGGCGCTGGGCGAGGGCTCGAAGCCGCTCGACCACGTCAAGAACTACGGCGCCGGCATCGACGACCGTCTGACCGGCCTGCACGAGACCGCCCCGTGGGACCAGTACTCCTACGGCGTCTCCGACCGCGGCGCCTCGGTCCGCATCCCGTGGCAGGTCGAGCAGGACCAGAAGGGCTACATCGAGGACCGTCGCCCGAACGCCAACGTGGACCCGTACACGGTGACCCGTCTGCTCGTGGACACCTGCTGCGAGGCGCTGGCCAAGGCCGGCCAGGTCTGATCCGCCTGTTCTCCGGGAGGGGCGTCCGCCGTACTTCGCGTACGGCGGGCGCCCCTCCGGTGTTGTCAGTGGTGCCTGCCACAGTGGACCCATGCTCGACATCACGGTGCAGACCGAGAACTGGGAGAAGCACGTCCGGCCGTCCGAGGAGGACCTGGCCGGGCTCGTGCGGCGCATCGGCGCGGAGGGGGACCGCTTCGTGATCGCGCAGCGGATACCGGACCTGCCGGCCGTCTTCGCCCAGGTCTGGCACGCCGACGACGGCGACTACCAGCTCGAGCACCGCGCCGGGGCGCCCGAGCTGCACTTCGGGACGCGGGTGGACACGCCGGAGCGGGTGGCCGGGGTCCTCACCGCCTGGGCGCGCGGCGACGACGACTGGGACGCGGGGCTCGTCTGGCAGAACCTGGGCTTCCCGCCGGCGCCCGAGGTGCCCGAACTCCCCGGGGAGGTACGGGATGAGCTGGCGGCGCGGGTGCGCGAGCTGCTGGTGTGCGGCTACGAGGACCGGGAGCGGCTGACCCGGATCGCCCAGGAGGAGGTGTTCTCCCCCGACGAGCATCCGGTCTCCCGGGAGCAGGCCGAGCGGCTGGTGGACCGGCTGTGGCTGGAGCGGGTGGCGGAGATGTCGGAGTGGGAGGGGACGACGGACCCGGAGCGGATCACGGCCGCGTTCGAGGGGCTGGACGCCGCCGGGATCGTGGCCCGGGAGAACTTCACGTGCTGCCGCTCGTGCGGCACCGGGGAGATCGGCGCGGAGGACGGCGCCGAGGAGGCGCGCGGGTTCGTCTTCTTCCACTACCAGTGCACGGAGGGCGCGGCGAGCGGCGGGCCGTTGTACCTGCTGTACGGCGGGTTCGACGGCTCGGCGGAGACGACGGCGGCGGTCGGCGCGGAGGTCGTCGAGGCGCTGCGCGGGCACGGGCTGACGGTGGAGTGGGACGGGGATCCCGGGCAGTCGATACGGGTGACGGAGCTGGACTGGCGCAGGCGGCTGGTGGGTTGAGGGGGCGGCCGGCGGACTCGACCGGACATGGGGGTGCCCAGACGAATTCCCTGCTGGTTTAATAGGGATATGGCCCGCATCCAGAACGACACCGCTTCGAGGCACTTCGACCTCGAGCCGTTCTGGCCTTCCCGGCAGCACCATGACTTCGACCGGTGCTGTCGGCGCGTGAGGAACGCGTCGGCCCTCTAAAGCCCGATCGGATCCGATATCCGGTCGCTGCGGCCTTCGGCCGACGCGCATGACACATGACGCACGACGTACGACGTCCACCGTCCGTTTGTGACTCGCGCGAAAGAGCTGAGCTTTCATGGCCCACACCCAGACCGCCGCCGCCCCCGCTTCCCTCACCGCTCTCAACGCCCCTGCCCGTCCCCGGCTCCGTGCCGTCGCGCCCGACGAGGTCGCCGGTCTCGCGCGGGTCGCCGAGTACCTGCCGCCGGGTGCCACGCTGCTGCCCGCGCCGCAGCACACGCTTCCGGCGCTGCCGGGCCGGCCTCCGATGATCGGGTACCTGGTGCTGCTGCCCGCCGACAACGAGCCGCCGGTGCCACCCGTCGCCGAGCAGGGGCCGGTGGTGATCGACCCTGTGCAGCGGATCGCCCGGGTCGACGGGCAGGCACTGGACCTGACGTACCTGGAGTTCGAGCTGCTGGCCCATCTGGTCGCGCATCCGCACCGGGTGCACACGCGCGACCAGCTGGTCACGACCGTGTGGGGCTACGGGCACGTGGGCGACGGCCGGACCGTCGACGTGCACGTGGCCCGGCTGCGCCGGAAGCTGGGCGCCGAGCACCGCCACACGATCCAGACCGTGCGGCGGGTCGGCTACAAGTACACCCCCTGACCGGAGGTCAGGCAGTACGCCTCGACTTCGCCCGGGCGGTGACCGCCAGGGCGAGGTCGACGGCCAGGAACGCCACCAGGCTGAGGCCGAGGAGCGGCACGAACCAGCCCACCAGGGCCGTCGCCGCGAGCAGCGGCAGCAGCAGCGCGGGCGGGACGCGGCGCCAGGTGCCGCGGGCGACCGGGCGGCCCCAGCGGCCCTGGCCGCGCAGCCACCACATGCGGTAGCCCCAGACGGTCAGCAGGATCAGGGCGAGCGCCAGGGCGGCGAGGGCGAGCTGGTTGAACAGGCCGAGGAAGACGCCCGTGTGGGCGTCGATGCCGAAACGGGTGAGCTTCGCGAGCAGCGGGTAGTCGGCGAAGCGCAGCCGGTCGAGGACCGTGCCGTCGGCCGGGTTCAGGGCGACGGAGTCCAGCTCGACCGGGTACTGCTTGTCCGTCTCCTTCACCACATAGCCGCTGCCCTCGGCCGGCAGCACGACGGAGACCGACGGGCTGTCGATGCCGGCCGCGCGGGCGGCGGCCACGGCCCTGTCGATGCCGATGTCCGCGCCCTGCTCGGGCGCGGGCCGCATCGCATGGTGCCCGGTGTGGCCGGTGTGGCCCGCGTGCTCCCCGCCCGAGCCCGTGCCGCCCACGGACACGGCCGCCGACAGCGTCGGGGTCGCGCCGCCGAGCGCGTCCTGGACGGCGCCGATGCGCTCGCCCGCGTACGTCGACCAGGTCAGCCCCGTCGCCGAGAGCGCCACGAGCCCGGCCACGGCCCACAGGCCCACCGCGCCGTGCCAGGAGAGCGTGCGGCGGCGGGACTTCGGGCCGCGTTCGGGCAGGAGGAGGGCGCGACGGTTCCTGCGGCGGCGGCCCAGCCAGAGCAGCAGACCGCCGAGGGCGATCACCCACAGCCAGCTGGCGGCCAGTTCGCTGTAGAGGCGGCCGGGTTCGCCCAGGTGCAGATCGCGGTGGAGGCCGTCGATCCAGGTGCGCAGCGGGAGCGCGCCGGTGCCGCCGTAGCTGGGCAGCCGGCCGCGTATGTCACCGGTGTACGGGTCGACGAAGACGGCGAGCGAGGTGCCCTCGGGCGCCTCGGGGTCGGCCATCAGGACGCGGGTGGTGGCCCCGGGTTCGGCGCCGGGCCAGACGGCGGTGACGGTGCCGGCCGGCTCGGCGGCCCGGGCGGCCGCGACCTGCCGGGAGAGGGGCAGGGCCGGGGTGCCGTCCGGTACCGGGACTTCGAGCTCGTGCGCGTACACCACCTTCTCCGCCTGGAAGGAGAGCGCGTACAGCAGTCCGCTGACGGCGGCGACGAGGAGGAAGGGCGCGACGAGCACGCCCGCGTAGAAGTGCAGGCGCAGGAGGAGCGGGCGCAGGGCGGACCAGCCGCCGCGCGGTGATGACGGGGCGTCCGGGGCCGTTTCCGGGCGCGCGAGGTCGTCGAGTGTCATGACGGTCCTTGGAGTCGAGTGTCGACATGGGGAATCGGCCCCCGGGTCAGACGGTTCGGACTCCGAGGGCCGTGGCGCGGGATACGGGCGGGCGCGGCGGACCGCGCCGGGACACGGCCTGCGCGAGGAGGACACCCCGCAGGACGCAGGCGGGCGCGCGCGGCCGTACGGGACGGGGCCGCGGCGGTACGGGGACGAGCAGGCGTACGGCGGCGAGCGCGACCCGCAGCGGCGCGAGGGCCAGGGCCCCGGCGGTCCGGGCGAGCGCGAAGAGCGCGGCCTCGCCCCGGGCGAGCCACAGCCCGCAGGCCAGGGCGGCGAGCGCGTGCGCGGCGAGCATCCCGGCGCCGGAGCCCATGCCGGAGCCCATACCGAAGCCCATACCGGAGCTCGCGCCGCCGTCCACGGGCATGGACATGGGCATGGGCATGGGCATGGCGCTCGCCGTGCCGGTCATGCCGGCCATCCCGGCCATGTGTCCGGCAGCGGCAGCCCCGCCACCGGCCTCCCCCGCCCCGAAGATCAGGTGCAGCACGCCCTGCACGGCCGCCAGGCCGGGCACGAGGGCGACCGGGCCGCGCCGCCGGCCGGCGGCGGCCCAGGCGAGGGCCGTCGTCACGGCGAAGGCCGTGAGGAGGGAGGACACGGGGACGGAATGGGCGGACATGGACGAATGGCCCACCGCCGCCAAAGTGACGCACACCGCCGCGAAGAGTGCGGCTCGCAGGGCGCGCAGCGGCGAGCGGGGGTGCGTCATGGTGAGGTCATCGTGTCATCCCGGTACCGAGCGGGACAGACCGCCTCCCCCCGGTGCTTCGGTCGCGGTTCGCGGAGATCTGGGGGACATTCGATGCGTAACGCTGCCGGAGGGTCGGAGGAGTCGCCGTATGCCCGCCATTCCCGCCGCCACCGTCGCCAACCTGCGGGATCTCGGCACGCTCCCGCTCGGCGCGGGGCGCAGTGTGCGCGAGGGGTTGGTGTTCCGGTCGGCGCAGCTGGACCGGCTGGAGACGGAGGACGGGGTGGTGGCCGGGCTCGGGATCCGCACCGTGATCGACTTCCGCACCGATGCCGAGCGGGCGGAGCGGCCCGACCGGCTGCCGGCGGGGGCGCGGTCCCTCGTCGCGGACGTGCTCGCGGACTATCTGGCGACCAGCGGTCTGCCGCCGGCCGCCCGGCTGAAGACGCTGCTGTCGGATCCGGCGCTCGCCGAGGAGCATCTGGGCGGGGGCCGGGCGCAGGCGGCGTTCGCGCGGACGTACCGGGCCTTCGTGAACACGGACTCGGCGCGCGCCTCCTACCGGGCCTTCCTCACCGAGGTGGGCGATCCGTCGGCCGGTCCGCTGCTCTTCCACTGCACGGCCGGGAAGGACCGCACCGGCTGGGCGGCGACGGTGCTGCTCTCGTTGCTCGGCGCGGACGAGGAGACGATCATGACCGAGTACCTGGCGGTCAATCCGGGGGCGCGGGAGGCCTTCGCGCCGCTCATCGAGGGCTTCACGCTGCAGGGCGGCGACCCGGAGCTGGCGCTCGCGCTGCTCGGGGTGGTGCCGGCGTACCTGGAGGCGGCGTTCGACGAGGTCGAGGTGCGGCACGGGACGATGGAGAAGTACGTACGGGAAGGGCTCGGCGTGCCGGACGAGGTCACCGACGTCATCCGCGAGCGGCTGACGGTGTACGCCGCGTAGGCGCCCCCGAGGGCGGGCCGGGCCGTCCCCGAGGTGACCTCCGGGCCGCCCCTCGGGGTGATCACGGGGTCGTCCCCGGGGTGACCATCGCACCATTCGCTCGTTCTGCTGAAGGTGAGCACCCAGGAACTCGCCCCCGCTCCCGTAGACGTCGAGCACGCCGAGGCCGCTCTCGTCGAGCACTATCCGCGGCTCGTCCGGATCGCCTATCTGGTGCTGCCGCCCTCGCTGGGGCGCAACCGCCGGGTGCTGACCGCGCACGCGCTCGTGCAGCGCTCGCTCCCCCGCCGCCGCACCTCCACGCCCGCCGCCAAGGCGGCCGTGCCCGCCGCCCGGCAGGCGGCGGAGGACGCGGTGGATCCGGGGTACGCGTACGTACGGGGCGAGGTGCTGCGGCAGGCGCTGATCGCGGGGCTGCCGCTGCGGCGCCGGGCGCTGCCGCGGCGGGCGCAGTTCCCGCCGCTGCTGCCGCACGTGTGGGGACTGCGGCTGTTCCCGCGGGCCGGCGGCGCCGACGAACTGGCCCTGGACCAGCGGCTCTCCGCGCTCTCCGGGCCCGGCCGGGCGGCGTACGTGCTGCGCGGTCTGGAGCGGCAGGGCGACCCGGAGGTGCTGCGGGTCCTGGCGGCGGCCGGGGTGGCGGACCCGGCGGCGGCGCTCGCCGAGGCGGACGGGATGGAGGCGTCCGGGGGGCCCGGCGGGGCCGCGCTGCTCGACTCGCCCGAGTTCGACCCCTGTTCGCTGCAGGCCCGGCCGACGGACCTGATGCGGCGGCGGCAGCACGGCAAGGCGGCGCTCGCGGCGGCCGCGGCGGTCCTCGTGTGCGGGGCGCTGCTCGGGCTGCCGGGCGACGGCTGGGGCAGAAACGGTGCTGCGGCCCCGTCGTACGCCCGCAACCCGGCGGCCGAGGCGGCGCTCGACCCGGCCGGCCTGAAGCGGGTCGGGCCGGACGACTGGCGGCTCTCGTCCCGTACCGACTTCTCCGTGTGGCCGGCCCGCGGCGAACTCACCGGCGACTCGGCGCTGTTGCGCCGGGCGCTCGCCGTGTGGGCGCGGCCCGGGCCGACCGTACAGGCGTCGGCGACGCCCGGCACGCCGCCGGGACCGCCGATGGGGCCGGCCCAACTGCTGTTCGCCGGGGAGGTCGACGCGGCGCGCGTGGTGCTCCTCTACGACGGGCTGCGGGTGGTTCGGTACGCGGAGCCGGTCGGCGACACGAGCGGCGCGGCGCTCGACTTCGCGCGTACGGACGGGGCCGACGCGGTCGGCTCGGCGGCGCTCGTGGTGTCCCGCGCGGCGGGCAACGTCCGCTATGTGACGGCCCCGTGGGTGACGGAGGCGGCGGTGCGGGACCTCCTCGCGCCCGGCGGGACGGCGCGGGCGCTGGTGCGGGACGGGTACGGGGTGACGGAGCCGATCCCGAGTCCGGTGACGGCGCGGGCGCCGGGCTGCACGCGCTGGAGCGTGCTCCAGGTGCGGGACGGGGAGGGCGTCCAGGTGCTGACCGACCTCGGAGAGCTGGCCCCGGCCCGGCTCACGTCCGGCCCGCCCGGGCACGTCGCGGACGTGACGGGAGCGGCGGCGCGGGAGCGGTGGGCGCGGTCGGCGTGCCAGCTGGCGGCGGTGCGGTCGCACGGGGTGCGGTCGGTCAACGCCTGGGCGTACGCGACGCAGCGGCTGCCGGAGGGGGCGGGGCGCGCGGAGTGGGTGTGCGCGCGGGCGGAGACGTGGCGGGGGACGGGGAGCCGGAGCCTGGCGCTGTTCCGTGCGACGGGGACGATGCGGGTGGCGGTCCTGGCGGCGCGCTCGGAGGGGTCGCCGGCGTGCGGGGCGCGGGAGCCGCGGGTGCTGGCGGGTGTGGTGTGGCAGGCGCGGAGCGGTGGGTGGTACGTGCTGGCGGCGGGGTCGGACGACGTGGCGTCGCTGGAGGTGTCGGGGGCTGTGCGGGGGCGCGCCGAGGGGAACCTGCTGGCGGTGAAGGCGGTCCAGGGGGCGCGGGCGGATCTCAGCGGGACGCTGGGGGACGGGACGCGGGTGGAGGCGTTGCGGTAGGCGCGGCGCCGTCGGGGTGCCCTTAATGGGAATTCGGGCTGCGTGACCTCTAGTCGTCCCGCTTACCGCTCAGTACATTGACGCCATGTCTAATACGCAGCCTGCACCGGTGGCGTCCGAGCACATCGAGCTCAAGGCCCGCAAGGTCTCCTTCGACTGGGAGGACACCCCGCTTCACTGGGTGCCCGACGACCCGTTCACCACGCACACCATCAACGTGCTGCATCTGCTCCTTCCGGCCGGTGAGCGCTGGTTCGTGCACGTGTACAAGCAGGTGTTGCCGTACATCACCGACGAGCGGCTGCGGGCGGACGTCATCGGGTTCATCGGGCAGGAGGCGGTGCACTCGCAGGCTCATGACGACGTGCTCCCGCACCTGAGGAAGCTGGGGCTCGACCCGACGCCGTACACCGCGCAGGTGGACTGGTTCTTCGAGAAGCTGCTCGGCGACCGGACGCTGCCGCCGGGGCGGGCGCGGCGGTGGTGGCTGATGGAGCGGGTGGCGCTGATCGCCGCGATCGAGCACTACACGGCGTTCCTGGGCAACTGGGTGCTGAACGCCGACGAGCTCGACCGGGTCGGGGCCGACCCGGTGATGCTGGACCTGCTGCGCTGGCACGGCGCGGAGGAGGTCGAGCACCGGTCGGTGGCGTTCGAGCTGTTCCTGCACCTGGACGGCGGTTACCGGCGGCGCGCACGCACCTGGGCGCTGGCCTTCTCCGCGCTGGTGTTCCTGTGGCAGCGCGGGGTGCGGTTCTTCATGGAGAACGATCCGACGATCCTCGACGCCAGGCCGAGCGTCGGACAGTTCGTGCGCAAGGGCCGCGAGGGCGTGCTGCCGTCGACGCCCGACATGCTGCGCTCCATCCCCCGCTATCTGAGCCGCGCCTACCACCCCACCCAGGAGGGCAACACGGCCCAGGCCGTGGCCTACCTGGCGAGCTCCCCCGGCGCCAACGGAGGTCACGTCTGATGGGCACCCTCCCCCGCCTCCGTACCGTCGTCCTCGTCGCCGGGGGCGCGCTCCTGGTCAAGCGGGCGCTGCGGCGCCGGATCCACTCCTCGCCGCTGTGGCCGCTGCCCGCGCTCGAGGAGCCGATCTCGGGCCACGGCAGCCGGCTGGCCACCGTCACCCGGCGGGTCCTCGTCGCCGAGCGGACCGAGCCCGCCGAGGGCGTGGTCCAGCTGCGCCTGGAGGGCGCGGGACTGCCCGCGTGGCAGCCGGGCGCGCACATCGACCTCGTCCTCCCGTCCGGGACCGTGCGGCAGTACTCGCTGTGCGGCGATCCGGCGGACCGGGACGGCTACACGATCGCGACCCGGCTGATCGAGGCCGAGCAGGGCGGCCGGGGCGGCTCGCGCGAGGTGCACGAACAGCTGCACGTGGGCACGGAGATCGAGATCCGCGGGCCGCGCAACCGCTTCCCGCTCGCGCCCGCGCCCGCCTATGTCTTCGTCGCGGGCGGCATCGGGATCACGCCGGTCCTGGCGATGGTCCGCGCGGCGGAGGCGGCCGGGGCCGACTGGCGGCTGCTGTACTGCGGGCGCAGCCGCGCCACCATGCCGTACGCCGACGAGGTCGAGAGGCTGGGCCGCGGCCGGACGACGGTCGTGGCCGAGGACACCGAGGGGCGGCCGGAGCTCGCCTTCCTCGGCGGACTCCCCACCGAGACGGCCGTGTACTGCTGCGGGCCCGAGGGCCTGATGGACGCCGTGACCGCCGCCCTGCCCGAGGGGCGGCCCCCGCACCTGGAGCGCTTCTCGGCCGCCAGGGCCGAGGGCGGGACGGCGTTCGAGGTCGAACTGCGGCGCACCGGGCGCACGTTGACGGTGGCGGCCGACCAGTCGGTCCTGTCCGTCGTGCGCGAGGCCGTGCCTGGTGTTCTGTACTCCTGTCGGCAGGGGTTCTGCGGGACCTGCCAACAGCGTGTGGTCGAGGGCGAGATCGACCACCGCGACGAGCTGCTCACCGACGCCGAGCGGGCGGACTCGATGCTGATCTGCGTCTCGCGCTGCGCCGGTGAGCGACTCGTGCTGGACCTCTAGGAGTTACGGCAGGATCCAGTCGAAGGCCAGGGTGGCGAGCAGGCCGCCGCCCAGGAGCCAGGTGGCAAGCCGCGTACGGCCGTTGCGGGAGAGTTCGATCACGACGCCGCAGAGGATCATGGCGAGCCCGTACACCCCGACAACCAGGACGGACGTGTGGGCCGCCAGGCGCACCACGAGGACGACGCCGAGGACCACGAGCAGCACCGATCCGGCGGCGACGCGCAGGAGGCGGGCCTGCCGCGGGGTGAGGCCGGTCGACTCGTCCCGCGCGTCCGGCGCGTCGGGTGTGTCGGGGGTGGTGTCCTGCTCTGAAGCGCTCATATGCCGGGAGCGTAACGGACTCCCGTTAGGCTGTTCGCATGACGACCGGAGTGCGCCGCAGGATGGGCGTCGAGGAGCGCAAGCAGCAACTGATCGGGGTGGCCCTGGAGCTGTTCAGCCACCGCTCCCCCGACGAGGTCTCCATCGACGAGATCGCCGCGGCCGCGGGCATCTCGCGGCCGCTGGTCTACCACTACTTCCCCGGCAAGCAGTCGCTGTACGAGGCGGCGCTGCGGCGCGCGGCCGACGAGCTGGCGGCCCGCTTCGTCGAACCGCCGCAGGGCCCGCTCGGCGCGCGTCTGCTGCGCGTGATGGGCCGGTTCTTCGACTTCGTCGACGACCACGGGCCGGGCTTCGCGGCGCTGATGCGGGGCGGCCCCGCGGTGGGCTCCTCGACGACGAACGCGATGATCGACGAGGTGCGGCAGGCCGCGTACGAGCAGATACTGGCCCACCTGGAGGTCGACAAGCCCTCCGCGCGGCTCGAACTGGTCGTCCGTTCCTGGGTGTCGCTCGCCGAGTCGACGGCGCTGCTCTGGCTGGACGGGCGCCGCGTGCCGCGCGACGAGCTGGAGCTCCAGCTCGTGCACGACTTCGCGGCGCTCGCCGCCGTCAGTGCCGCGTACGACCCGGACATGGCGGAGATCCTGCTCCGGATCCTCGCCGACGAGCCGGCCGACGGGCCGTTCGGCGACCTGGTGGCGCGGCTCGTCGCGCTCGTGCCCGGGATCCCCGGTCAGGTCCCGGGTCAGCGCTTGGCGTAGGACGGGTCGAGGTCGCGGACCTCGGCGGAGAGGGTGACGCCGTCGGTCTCCTTCAGGAAGCCGGGCAGCAGGTCGAGGACGGCGGCCGACAGGCGGGCCTTGGCCTCGGGCGTACGGCCCGGCAGCAGGGCGATGTCGACGTGGACGAGGGCCGGGGCGCCGGTGCCGTCGCCGGTCACGGTCTCCTCGACCTCCCGGAAGCTGGTCACGCAGGCGGCGAGCCGCGCGTCGACCGTCTCCACGACGATCGGGTGCAGCGCGAGGGCGAAGCCGCGCCGGTCGAGGGGCGCGGAGTAGTCGACGGTGATGTGGGGCATGGCACTCGCTCGTTCCTGCTGGTACAGACTGGTCGGAAGACACCTTTACGGTGATCGTCATGACGGCACAAGTGACCTTCCGGCAGGCGGACACCCGCGATCTCGACACACTGGTGCGGCTGCACGACGGCGCCGCCCACTGGATGGTGGCGAACGGCATCGACCAGTGGCGGCCCGGGGCGCGCGGGCACGACCACTTCCGGGCGCGGATCGCCGAGGGCGAGGTGTGGCTGGCCCTCCACGAGGAGCGCGCGGTCGGCGCGTACGAGCTGTGGTGGGCGGACGAGGCGGTCTGGGGGACGCAGCCGCCGGTGGCCGGCTATGTGCACCGGCTGATGATCGACCGGGCGGCGGCGCCCGCCGGGACCGGGCGGGTGCTGCTCGCGCACGCCGAGGAGCGGATAGCGGCGGCGGGCCTGGGGCTCGCGCGCCTCGACTGCGAGGCGCGCGATCCGCGGCTGCGGTCGTACTACGAGGGCGCCGGGTACGCGGCGGTCGTCGACCGGCTCGACAAGGTGGCGGCGGACGGGCGGGAGTACTCCGTGACGCTCATGGAGAAGGCCGTGGCCCCCTCCCCGTAGGAGAGAGGGGCCACGGCCTCCTGCCGGTCGGTCCCTAGCGCGCCGTGAAGACGGCCACCGTGCGGGCCGGGACCGTGAAGGTGCCCGAACCCGCCTCGTAGGAGGCGGACTTCACCACGGCGTCGGAGCCGGCGGCCTGCACCGGGTGGAGGCGGTACGCGGTGCCCGCCAGGGCCGCGACCGTCTGCTTCCGTTCCTGCGGGGTGGCGTTGAAGACCACCACCAGGTCGCCGAGGCGCATGGTGATCACGCCCGGGGTCTCGTCACGGCCGGACAGCGGGAAGGACAGGGCGTCCTGGACCTGTCCCGCCGTGGCGAGCGAGAAGACGGGCTCGGTGCTGCGGATCCGCAGCAGGTCGCGGTACGCGGCGGAGGCGCCGTCGATCTCGGCGCACCCCGGTCGCAGGGCCGCGGCGCCCGGGGCGAGCAGCGGCTTCGCGTAGGGCCACTTGGACTTGTTGTCGGCGGCGGGCGGGAGGCCGCGGCCGAAGCCGTTGCCGTCGTGGCAGTCCCAGTGGATGGCGTTGAACCAGTCGCCGCTGTCGAACGAGTTGCGGTCGAGGGACTTCGAACGCAGCAGGTCGCTGCCGGCCTGGGCGAGCGCCGGGCCCTGCGAGAGCGTCGTCGTCGCCATGGCGAGGACCTGCATGCGGGCCCGGTCGGCGGCCGGCGTCGTGGCCGGCAGCTTGAAGGCGAGGGCGTCGTAGAGGCTCTCGTTGTCGTGGGCGTCGGCGTAGGCGAGGGCGTCGCCGGGGGCGGCCGCGTAGCCGGCCGGGGCGCCGTTGTAGTCGACCTCGGAGCCCTTGACCGTGCGCCCGGAGGTGTCGGTGAAGGAGTACGAGGCGAGGCTGCCGGACAGGCCGACCTTGATCAGGTCCTGGTAGTGGAGCAGCCGGGCCTTCTGCTGCTCCGGGCTGCCGTTGGCGGCGGACGTGTTCGGGTCGGTGTAGAGGCCGGATGCGAAGCCCTGGATGCCGGGGTCCTCGTCGAAGGGGCCGCCGCCGCGGACGGCGTCGCGGGCCCGGTCGGAGAAGGTCGCGATGCCCGTGCCGGCCATGTTCTTCTGGGTGGCCTGGACGAAGCGGGCGTCGTCGGCGACCTCGCCGAAGTTCCAGCCCTCGCCGTAGAGGATGATCGCCTTGCCGTCGACGCCGTCCTTCTCGACGGTCAGCCCGTCGAGAGCCTTGCGCACGGCGAGGATGTTGGCCTTGGGGTGGTGGCCCATGAGGTCGAAGCGGAAGCCGTCGACCTTGTACTGCCTGGCCCAGGTGACGACCGAGTCGACGACGAGCTTGCCCATCATCGCGTTCTCGGGCGCGGTGTTGGCGCAGCAGGTGGAGGTGGCGACGGAGCCGTCGGCCTGGAGGCGCTGGTAGTAGCCGGGGACGATCCGGTCGAGGACGGACTTGTCGGACTGTCCGGCGGCGACGGTGTGGTTGTAGACGACGTCCATGACCGTGCGCAGTCCGTCGCCGTTGAGGGCCTGGACCATGCGCCGGAACTCGACGGTGCGTCGGGTGCCCTCGGGGTCGGTGGCGTACGAGCCCTCCGGCACCGTGTAGTGCAGCGGGTCGTAGCCCCAGTTGTAGGCGTCCTTGGCCGCGGCGGCGGTCACGCAGGCCTGCTGCTCCTCCGAGTCGGGGGCGTAGACCTTCAGGTCGCAGGCGGGGGCGGTCTGCTCGGACTTCTTCTCCGGGACGGTGCCGAGGTCGAAGGCCGGGAGGAGGTGGACGTAGGAGGTGCCTGCGGCGGCCAGCGCCTTCAGGTGCCGGGAGCCCTTGCTGCCCTGGTCCGTGAAGGCGAGGTAGGTGCCGCGGTCCGCGGCGGGCACGGTGCTGTCCGCGATCGAGAAGTCGCGGATGTGCAGCTCCTGGATCTGTGCGTCGCGCAGCGGCACGGCGGCCGGCTTCCTCAGGCCCTGCCAGCCCTTCGGCGCGAGCCGCGGGTCGGCGAGGTCGACGACGAGGCTGCGCGCGGAGTCGGTGGTGAGGGCGGTCGAGTACGGGTCGGTGACCTTGTTCTCGACGACCCGCTGGACGCTCGGCGCCCAGACCTTCACGACGTACCGGTAGGGCTTGCCCGCCCAGGTCCGCGGCCCGGTCACCGACCAGACGCCGGAGGCGGCGTCGCGGCGCATCGGGACGCGCTTCCCGTCCAGTTCGAGGGCGACGGACTGGGCGGTCGGAGCCCACACGGAGAGGGTGGGACGGCCGGCGTGGAAGACCGGGCCGAGGGCCTTCCGGGTGGCCTGCGCCGCGTACAGGTCGTCGAGCACGCCCGCAGTCTGCACGCCGGTGGCGGCGAGCAGGGCGCCGTTCGCGGCGCGCTGGGTGGCGATGAGCTGGCCGCGCAGGGAGCTGCGTACGCGGTCGGCGTCGCGCGGGTCGACGGTGAAGGCGGGGTAGTCCTTGAGGTGCGGGAATCGGGCCTTCTGGGCGTCGGTGAGGGTGGCCGGGTTCAGCCGGAGCCAGCGGCCCTCGTCGCTCAGGGCGCCGTCGGTGACGGTGATGCCGCCGTCGGCAGCGTAGACCAGCTGCTGGCTGGTGGAGTCGGTCGCCTTCACCTTCCAGACGACGGTGTTCCGGTCGATCCACTGCGCCTCGGCCTTGCCGAGGTCGAGGTTCGGCGTGCCGCCGGTCTGCGGGAGCAGGTACTTCGGCTGCCCGGCGAGCAGCCACACCTCGTGGCCGTACGTGCCGAGGTCGAGGGACTGGTCGGTGGGCAGGTCCTTGGCGTCGCCCTTGTGCACGATGTACGAGAGCGAGCTCGCGCCCTCGGCGAGCGGCACCTCGTACACCGCGCCGTACGCGTCGAAGCGCGTCGGCGGCAGCGGCCGCGACCAGTCGGTGGGCTGGGCGGCACCGGTCCACAGGTGCAGGCCCCAGCCGTCGTAGTCGCCGTCCGGACGCTGGTAGTGGATGACGGCCTTGGTCTTGTCCTGCTGCACCGGGGCCGGGTCGGTGTCGGCCTGGCCGTCGGCGCCCTGCGTGATCCAGACCTCGCCGGTGCGGGCGAGGGTGATGCTTCGCTGCGGGCCGTCGGCGGCGCCGTCCTTCTCCACGGTGTACGGGACGCTGGACGCGCCCTCGGGCACGCGCACCCACGCGAACGCGCCGTAGGCGTCGCGGCCGGTGAAGGCCGCTTCCTGGTCCGCCGCCTTCAGCTTCCAGCCGTCGTAGTCGCCGTCCTGCCGCTTGTAGTGCACGACGGCGTACGTGCGCTCGACCGCCACCGGCTTCTCGGGGACGGCCGGTGCGCCGGACGTGGAGGCGGCGAGGGCGCTCGCGGTGCGGCCGGCGGCGTCGACGGCGACGGCCTTGTAGCGCAGGGCGGTGCCGGCGGGGGCGGTCACGGTCTGGGTGACCTTGTAGGGGGCGTGGTCGGCGGTGCCGAGGGTCTTCCAGGGGCCGTCGCCGACCTGGGCGGCGAAGACGACGCGGTCGAGGCCGCCGCCGCTGACGTCGGCGCCGATCTCGACGGTGCCGGTGGCGCCGGCGGCCGGGGCCCTGAGGCTCACGGTGGGCGCGGTGGCGGGGGCCGGGAGGGGCGCGTCGGCCTTGAGGACCAGGGAGGAGAGGGCCGGGACGGTGACGGTGACCTTTCCGTTCCCGTCGGCCACGGCGGTGCCCTCGCCCCCGTACAGGACGTGGAAGGCCGCCGAGTCGACCGGGACGGTGACGGTCTTCGGCTCGGTCGCGCTGTTGGTGGCGACGAGGTACTCGGTGCGCTGCCGGGCGTCCGTGCGCGAGAAGGCGTAGACGGATCCCGCCGCGTACCGCTCCTGCTGCACGCCGTCGCGCAGGGCGAGGTTCTCGCGGGTGAGCTTCGACAGCGCGGCGATGGCGCGGTAGACCGGGTGACCGGTGTCGTACGCGTCGGAGGCGTGCGTGCGGTCCGTGCCGAGCTGGTCGTCGTCCAGGTAGTCGGCGACCTGGGAGGCGAAGAGGGTCTGGCGGGCGTCCTTGTCGCCGCCGGCGCCGGTGAAGCCCTGTTCGTCGCCGTAGTAGACGACCGGGTTGCCGCGGGACAGGAACATCAGCTCGTTGGCGAGGCGGTCCCGCTGGACGAGTTCGGCGTCGGAGGCGCCCGGGTGGTCCTGCTTGAGGAAGGTCCCGACGCGGCCCATGTCGTGGTTGCCGAGGAAGGTGACCTGCTCGTAGGCGTTGGCCTTGTCGGTGGTGTAGCGGTAGTCCTCGGCGAAGACCTTCGCCAGGCGGTCGGCGCCGGCGCCCTGGGAGGCGAAGGCGCGGGCGGCGTCCTGGAAGGGGAAGTCGAGGGTGGCGTCGAGGCGGCCGCGGGTGACGTACGGGGCGGTGACGGCCGGGTCGGCGGAGTAGACCTCGCCGAACATGAAGAAGTCCGGCCGGCCCTGCTTCTTCGCGTAGGCGTCGAGGGCGGTGGCCCACTGCGTCCAGAAGTCGAGGTCCACGTGCTTGACCGTGTCGATCCGGAAGCCGTCCACGTCGAAGTCGTGGACCCACTTCTCGTAGATCTTCTTCATGCCCTCGACGACCTCGGGGCGCTCGGTCCACAGGTCGTCGAGCCCGACGAAGTCGCCGTACTCGGCGGACTCGCCGGCCCAGGTGGAGTCGCCGCGGTTGTGGTACATCGTCGGGTCGTTGAGCCAGGCCGGGACCTTCGCGTCGGCCTTGTCGGGCGCGACGACCGGGGTGTACGGGAAGGAGTCGGCGTCCACCTTCCCCATCCGCTGCCGGTCGTCGAAGGGGCGGCCGGTGGTGTCGAGGTACGGGTAGGCGCCCTTGGGGCGGTAGCCGTACTTCTTCTCGGCGTAGTCGACGGTGTCGGCGGTGTGGTTGGTGATGACGTCGAAGAAGACCTTCATGCCCTTGGCGTGGGCGGCGGCGATGAGCCGCTTCAGGTCCTCGTTGGTGCCGAAGTGCGGGTCGACCTGGGTGAAGTCGGTGATCCAGTAGCCGTGGTAGCCGGCGCTGGCGTCCTTGCCCTCGCCCTGCACGGGCCGGTTCTTGAAGATCGGCGCCATCCAGATGGCGGTGGTCCCCAGCCCCTTGATGTAGTCGAGCCGGTCGGTCAGCCCCTTGAGGTCGCCGCCCTGGTAGAACCCCTTGTCCGTCGGGTCGAAGCCGGTGGCGGTGCGGCTGCCGGTGAGGCCGCCGCGGTCGTTGGCCGGGTCGCCGTCGGCGAAGCGGTCGGGCAGCACGAAGTAGAACTGCTCGCGGGTGAGGTCGTGCCGGGCGGGGGTGGCGGCGAGGGCCCGGTCGGAGGGCGGCGGAGGCGGCGCGGCGGCCGCCGCCACCGGCAGGGCCGGCACGAGGGCGGCGCACAGGGCGGCGGCCGTCACGACCGCCGTTCTCTTGCGTATCACGAGGGTGCTCCCAGGAGGTACGGGAAAGAGAGGGCCGCCCCGGCGGGGCGGCCCTGGAACACGGGGAGGCGTGGCTAGTTGCGGAAGGTGTCGTTCAGGACGACCTGGCCGGAGGCGGGGACGGTCGCGGTGCGGTTGGCCCCGGACTCCCAGGTGACGTTCCCGGCCGCGTCCTTGCGGATGTACTTGTACTCGAAGGCCGTGCCGGCGGGGAGGCTCACGTCGAGCTTCCAGACGGGGTACGAGGCCGGGTCGAGCTTGAGGGCGGCGGTCGGGGACCAGTTGCCGAGCTCGGGGCGGTTGCCGGCGACGTAGATGTTCTGGCCGGTCACGGTGGTGGCGTTGACGTTGAACGAGGCGCCGGTGGCGGTGGCCGGCGGCGTCGTGCAGGTCATGGCGCCGGTGTGCAGCGCGAGCGCGGTGTTGGCGCCCAGGGTGGCCGTGAACTGGCCCGCGGAGTTCACCGTCACCGGGTTGCCGGACTGCACGTCGCAGTAGGTGCCGGCGGCCAGCGAGGTCTGGAAGGTGCGGGTCAGCGCGGCGGACTCGTGGTTGATGGCCACGTACGCCTTGCTGCCCCGCCCGAAGGCGATCGCGTTGTTGCCGTTGTCCCACCAGTTGGTGACCGCCTGGCCGCGGGCCGTGTTGCGGAAGGCGACCATGGAGGCGATCTCGCGCCAGGCGTGCTGGCACTTCCAGCCGTCGCTGTAGCAGGCGTTGACCTGGTGGTTGTTGGGCGCGCCGGCGTCCTTGTCGGTCCACTCGTAGCCGGAGTGGACGTCCGGGGAGCCGTAGGGCCAGGCGAGCATGAAGACGGCGGCGAGGGTGTAGTTCGCGCCGTCCTTGTAGTTGAGGGTGTCGCCGCCGCGTTCGGTGTCGTGGTTGTCGACGAAGACGCCGGCCTGGCCGCTGGGCATGTAGCCCCATGCCTCGCCGAAGTTGTTCAGGTAGGCGAGCTTCTCGCCCTGGAAGACGCGCTTGAGGTCGCGGGCGTAGCGGAACTCCTGGACGTCACCGTTGCCGAGGTACTCGCTCGGGGAGACGGCCTCGCCGGCCCCGTAGATGGCCTCCTGCTTCCAGTAGACGGAAGGATTCGTCAGCCGGGACTTGATGTTCGCGAGGTCGGCGGCCGGCATGTGCTTGGCGGCGTCGACGCGGAAGCCGTCGACGCCGAGCGACAGCAGGTCGTTCATGTACCCGGCTATCCGGCCGCGGACGTACTCCTCGCCGGTGTCGAGGTCAGCGAGGTTGACCAGCTCGCAGTTCTGGACGTTGGCGCGGTCCTGGTAGTTGGAGATGGCGGCGCGGCAGTCGTCCATGTCGGCGCCGGAGTAGACGCCGGGGTAGTTGTACTTGCTGTAGGAGGACCCGCCGGTGCCGGTGTAGGTGGCGTTCGGGTCCGAAGGGCCGGCCATGTGGTTGATCACGGAGTCGGCGACGACCTTCACACCCGCCGCGTGGCAGGTGTCGATCATGCTCTTGAAGGCGGCGCGGTCGCCGAGCGGGCCGGCGATCTTGTAGCTGACGGGCTGGTAGGCGGTCCACCACTGGGAGCCCTGGACGCGCTCCTGGGGCGGGGAGACCTGCACGTAGCCGTAGCCGGCCGGGCCGAGCTGGTCGGTGCACGCCTTGGCCACCGACGCGAAGTTCCACTCGAACATCACCGCGGTGACGTCCTTGGCGCCGGGCGGGGCGGCCTGGGCGGTGGGGGGTGCCGTGACGGCCACAGCGGCTCCTGCCACAAGGGCAAGTGCAGCGGCCACGGTCTTTCTTGCCATGTCTCCTCCTGTACGACGTCCCTGTCGCAAGAGATCCGCGATGAGCGGTTCGCAAGAAGTTGCCGAAAATTCAAGCAACTGTTTTCAGCCGTGACCGTAGGGGCGTACAGGTGTGCGGTCAACCCCCCGCACACCCCGACGCAAGCAATTGCGCAAAGAGTTACGCGACGGCGTGCGGCGACCGCGCCGGCGGCTGCGCCGTCGAGCCCCGCACCACCAGCTCCGGCTGGAACACGAACTCCGTGCGCTGGACCGGGTTTCCCTCGATCTCCTCGATCAGCGCGCCCACGGCCGCCGTCGCCATCGCCTGCACCGGCTGACGGACCGTCGTCAGCGGCGGGTCGGTGAACGCGATCAGCGGGGAGTCGTCGAAGCCGACGACGGACACGTCGGTGGGCACGTCGAGGCCCCGGGCGCGGGCGGCCCGCACCACGCCGAGCGCCATCAGGTCGGAGCCGCAGACGATGCCGGTGCAGCCCTCGGCGAGCAGCAGGTCGGCGGCGGCGTGGCCGCCCTCGACGCCGAACAGCGTGGGCCGCACGAAACGTTCGGCCTCCGCCCGCTCGACGCCCAGCAGGGCCCGCAGCTCGGCGGCGAAGCCCTCCGCCTTGCGGCGCGAGGGCACGTAACGCGTCGGCCCGATGGCGAGCCCGATCCGCTCGTGGCCGAGTTCGACCAGGTGCCGTACGGCCATCCGGGCCGCGGCCCGGTCGTCGGGCGAGACGAAGTTGGCGTCGATGTGCTCGTTGAAGCCGTTGATGAGGACGAACGGCACCCCGCGGTCGGCGAGCCGGGTGTAGCGGGCCGGGTCGGCGGTGGCGTCCGCGTGCAGCCCGGACAGGAAGACGATGCCGGCCACCCCGCGCTCCACGAGCTGGTCGACCAGCTCGTCCTCCGTGGCGCCGCCGGGCATCTGGGTGCAGAGCACCGGGGTGTAGCCGTGGCCGGCCAGGACCTGCTCGACGACCTGGGCGAAGGCCGGGAAGATCGGGTTGGTCAGCTCGGGCACGACCAGGCCGATCAGGCCGGCGCTGCGCCGTTTGAGCCGTACGGGGCGCTCGTAGCCGAGCACGTCGAGCGCGGCGAGCACCTTGTGCCGGGTCGCGCCGGCCACGCCCGCCTTGCCGTTGAGGACGCGGCTGACGGTGGCCTCGCTCACCCCTGACTGGGCCGCGATGTCCGCGAGCCGCGGGGCGCCCCCTCCGGCGCCCCGCGGCAGGGGGATCGTCACACCGCCCACCAGACAGTGGTGTCGGCGGGCAGCTCGACGACGGCCTCCCCGTCATGGGAGACCGGCTCGTTGGCGAGCAGGAACCGGCCGGGCAGCGGGACGGAGATGGCCCGGCCGGTGGTGTTGGCGGTGCAGACGAATCCGTCGCGCCGGAAGGCCAGGACGCCCTCGGGGGCGTCCAGCCACTCGACGGACTCGCCCGCGCCGAGCCCCGGCTGTGCGCGGCGCACGGCGAGCGCGCTGCGGTACAGCTCCAGGGTGGAGGTGGGGTCGCCGGTCTGCGCCTCGACGCTGAGCGTGCCCCAGGTGGCGGGCTGCGGCAGCCAGGAGCCGCCGGTCCCGAAGCCGTACGAGGAGCCCTCGACGGTCCACGGGATGGGCACCCGGCAGCCGTCCCGGAAGCCGTCCTGGCCGGACGCCCGCCAGAACGACGGGTCCTGGCGGACCTCGTCGGGCAGGTCCGTGACGTCGGGCAGGCCGAGCTCCTCGCCCTGGTAGACGTACGCGGAGCCGGGCAGCGCCAGCATCAGCAGCGTCGCGGCGCGGGCCCGGCGCAGGCCGAGTTCGCGGTCGCCGGGGGTGCGCAGCTGGGTGCCGAGGCCCGCCGGGTTGGCGAAGCGGGTGGCGTGCCGGGTGACGTCGTGGTTGGAGAGCACCCAGGTGGTGGGGGCGGCGACGGGGCGCATCGCGGCGAGCGAGGCGTCGATGACGCCGCGCAGCTCGGCGGCGTCCCAGTGGGTGCCCAGGTACTGGAAGTTGAACGCCTGGTGCATCTCGTCGGGGCGCACGTAGTTGGCGGTGCGGTCGACGGTGGGGGTCCAGGCCTCGGCGACGAGGACGCGCTCGCCGTCGTACTCGCCGAGGACCTTGCGCCAGGAGCGGTAGATCTCGTGGACGCCGTCCTGGTCGAAGAAGGGCATGACGTCGTTGCCGAGCAGCTTCAGCTGGTCGTGGCCGCCGATGTCGGGCAGGCCCTCGGCCTTGACCAGGCCGTGGGCGACGTCGACGCGGAAGCCGTCGACGCCCATGTCGAGCCAGAAGCGCAGGATGGAGCGGAACTCGTCGCGGACGGCCGGGTGCTCCCAGTTGAAGTCGGGCTGCTCGGGCGCGAAGAGGTGCAGGTACCAGTCGCCGGGGGTGCCGTCCGGGTTCTCCGTACGGGTCCAGGCGGGGCCGCCGAAGATGGACTCCCAGTCGTTGGGCGGGAGTTCGCCGTTCACGCCCTTGCCGGGGCGGAAGTGGTAGCGCTCGCGCAGCACCGAGCCGGGGCCCTCGCGCAGCGCGCGCTGGAACCACTCGTGCTGGTCGGAGGAGTGGTTGGGGACCAGGTCGACGATGATCCTGAGGCCCAGTTCGTGGGCCTCGCGGATGACGGCGTCGGCGTCGTGGAGGGTGCCGAACATGGGGTCGATGGCCCGGTAGTCGGCGACGTCGTAGCCGGCGTCGGCCTGCGGGGAGGCGTAGAAGGGGGAGAGCCAGACGGCGTCGACGCCGAGCTCCTTCAGGTACGGCAGCCGGCTGCGGATGCCCATGAGGTCGCCCATGCCGTCGCCGTCACCGTCGGCGAAGCTGCGCGGATAGACCTGGTAGATCACCGCGTCTCTCCACCAGCCCGACTGAGTGCCGGTGGTCGGGGCGGCGTCAGCGGCGGCGGTGGCGAGGTGCTGGGTCATGTCTTCCTTGCGTCGTAAGGACATTCGTACGGTCTCCGTACGGGGCAGGGGCCTGGGGGTTCGGGCTCAGCCCTTGACGGCTCAGCCCTTGACGGCGCCGGCGGACATGCCGGTCACCAGGTGGCGCTGGGCGAGGAGGAACACCAGGGCGGCGGGGATGGCGATGAGCACGGAGGCCGCGGTCATCGGGCCCCACTGGGCGCCGTACTGGTTGACGAACTTCTGCAGTCCGCCGGCGAGGGTGAGGTTCTCGTCGCCGACCATGAAGGCGGAGGCGTAGGCGACCTCGCTCCAGGCGGTGATGAAGGAGTAGAAGGCGGTGACCGCGATGCCCGGCTTGGCGAGCGGCAGGATCAGCCGCCAGAAGGTGCCGAAGGGCGTGAGGCCGTCGACGTAGCCCGACTCGTCGATCTCGCGCGGGATGGTGTCGAAGAAGCCCTTCATCATCCAGGCGCAGAACGGGACGGCGATGGTCAGGTACGTGACGACCAGGCCGGTCGGGCTGTTGAGCAGGCCCATCGACGCCATGATGTTGTAGATCGGCACGATGAGGACGGCGACCGGGAACATCTGGGTGACGAGCAGCGTCCACATCAGGCCGCGCTTGCCGGGGAAGCGGAAGCGGCTCACGGCGTAGCCGGTGGTGGAGGAGACGAAGACGCCGATCACGGTGGTGAGGGCGGCGACGAGCAGCGAGTTGCCGAACCAGGTGAGGAACGGGGTGTCCCGCAGCAGGCCGGTGTAGTTCTCGAGCGTCGGCTCCTTGACGAAGTCCGTGGTGGTGGCGAACTTCGCGGGCTTGAGCGAGGTCAGCAGGACCCACAGCACCGGGAAGACGGCGATCACGGAGGCCGCGATCAGCGTGAGGTGCAGGCCGACGGAGGCGAGCGGCGAACGCCGGCCGCGGCGGTACGCGGTGGTCTTGGCGGGCACGCGGGCGTGCGCGGGGGCAGTGGTCACCAGACTTCTCCCTGCTTGCGGAGGACCCGCCGGTAGACCGCGGCGAAGACCATCAGGAGGATCAGGATCAGCACGCCCCAGGTGGACGACTGGGCGTAGTCGCGCGGGCTGATCTCGAAGGAGAACTTGTACGCCTGGGTCACCAGGATCTGCGTGGCCTCACCGGGACCGCCCCGGGTGAGCAGGAAGATCACCGGGAACATGTTGAAGGTCCAGATGGTGCTCAGCAGGATCACCGTCGTGCTGACCGACCGCAGGCCGGGCAGGGTGATGTGCCGGAAGCGCTGCAGGGCGTTCGCGCCGTCCATCTCGGCGGCCTCGTACAGCTCGCCGGGTATGGACTGCAGGCCGCCGAGCAGGGCGACCATCATGAACGGGACGCCGAGCCAGACGTTGACGGCGATGACCGAGAACTTGGCCCAGGTCGGGTCGTTGAGCCACGGCACGGCGTCGATGCCGCCGCCCGCGAGCAGCGAGTTGAGGATGCCGCGGCGCTCGTCGTAGAGGAAGCGCCAGGCGAAGACGGAGACGAAGCCGGGGACCGCCCA
The DNA here is from genome assembly GCF_053605265.1 of Streptomyces sp. NPDC003943. Classification (NCBI taxonomy): domain Bacteria; kingdom Bacillati; phylum Actinomycetota; class Actinomycetes; order Kitasatosporales; family Streptomycetaceae; genus Streptomyces; species Streptomyces sp. NPDC003943. The sequence continues at coordinate 39,236 of NZ_JBSGIW010000055.1, forward strand.
GGGCAGGATGAGCAGCATCCGGTAGACGGAGCGGCCGGCGATCTTCCGGTTGAGGATGTTGGCGAGCGCGAGCCCGAGCGCGAAGGTCACCGAGACGCAGGAGACCGTCCACAGCAGCGTCCAGCCGAGGGTGGCGAGGAACTGGCTGCCGGTGAGCGCGTCGACGTAGTTGTCCACGCCGACGAACTTGTAGGTCGCCGGGATGTGGTTGACGCCGATGGAACGCTCGACGTTGCGTTCGTCGGCGTCGGTCAGCGACAGCCAGATGCCGCGGACCAGCGGGTATCCGATGATCACGCCGATCACCAGCACGACCGGGGCGACCATCGCCCAGGCGTACCAGTGGGTGGAGAGGGAACGCCTCGGGGCGCTCTGCCGCTTGCCAGTGCCGCGGCGGCGGGGGGCGGGGGCGGGGGGGGGGTCTGTCTGCGGCGGGGTGGGGCGGCCCCCCCCCGACGGCCGCCGGGACGGCCGTGGCGGGGGCCGTCGCGAACGGGGCCATGACGGAGGCCGCGAGCAGTGTGGCGGCGAGCAGCCGACGGCGGGGGGTACGTGGCATGGTGGGGCGCCTCTTCCAGGTTCACGGGGTCGGACGGCCACAGACCACCACCGGAACCCGCGCCGGACCGCCGCCCGTGGTCCGCGTTCCGGTGAGTCCACTCGTTCGGCGCCCCGGGCGCCCCGGATCCCGCCCTGCCGCGCCACCGCCTGCCCCCCGAAAGCTAAGACCCCCAACCCGCTATTGATCCTTACAGGAGGGCATGGGAAGCTGAAGGCCATGATCGTCGCCGCCACGCAGTTCACCCCGGTCGCCGGGGACATCGCCGCCAACGTCCGCGCCGTCGCCGGTCTCGTCCGCGCCGCCGGTGCCGACGGTGCCCGGCTCGTCGTCTTCGCCGAGCTGTCGCTCACCGGCTACGAGCCGAGCCTCGTCCGGGATCACCCCGAGCTCGTCCTCACCGAGGACGACCCGCGCCTCGAACCCGTACGGGAGGCGTGCCGGGCGGTCTCGGCGGCGGCCGTGGTCAACGGGCCGGTACGGACCGCCGGTTCGCGCCCCGGCGTCACCAGCCTGGTGATCGGCCCGGACGGCACGCTGCTCACCCGCTACGACAAGCAGCACCTGTACGGCATCGAGGCGGAGGTCTTCGAGCCGGGCACGGCCGACGGGCGCTTCGAGCTCGACGGCCTCCGGTTCGCGACCGCCACCTGCTACGACAACCGCTTCCCGGAACTCGCCGAGCGCGCCGCCGCCGACAACTGCGCGGCCTATCTGGCGAGTTCGGTGCTGGACGCCGACAACGACTCCTTCGAGGCGGTGTATCCGGCGCGGGCCCGGGACTTCGGTCTGCACGTCGTCCTGGCCAACGTCCTCGGGCCCAATGAGGACGGGGTGGCCTGCGGTCTGGCCGGCGCCTGGGGCCCGGACGGCGAGCGCCTCGCGGACGCCGGACCGGACAAGGCGGGTCACGTGCTCGTGGACGTGCCGGACGGCCGGTGATCGTCTCACCGGCCGTCCGGCTCTGACGGCGAGGTCACGGAACCCCCGGCCCGTGACCCGCCGCCGCCCCCGTCAGGGGCTCTCCGGTCCTCCCCCTACGGGGCGCTCAGGCCCAGCGTGTACGCGCCGGAGCCGCTGTAGGCGTGGACCACATAGCGGTAGTAGCCCGCGGTGCCGTTGTACGTGATGTCCTCGTCGGCGCTCGCCGTGCCGCCGACCGCCACGTCCGCCCAGCCCGACCCGTTCCACTTCTGCAGGTACAGGTCGAAGTCGGCGCCGGCCGGGCCGCGCAGGCAGCCCACGTGGGCGCCGGAGGTCGCCGAGTAGTAGTACGAGCCGTCCGGCTGGGCCTGGGCCTGGCCGTCGGCGAGCGTGCCCTGGTACGTGTACTCGGTGTTGTCGCAGCCGGTGGGCGGCGTGGTCGTGCCGCCGACCGTCAGCTGGTAGGTCACGGAGTGCGTGGCGGAGCCCGTACCGGTGACGGTGATCGGGTAGGTGCCGTTCGCCGCGCCGGAGGCGACCTGGACCGTCATGGTCGAGGAGCCGCCGGAGGTCACCGAGGACGGGCTGAAGGAGACGGTGACGCCGCTCGGGGCGCCGCTCGCGGTCAGCTGCACGGTCTGCGCGCTGCCGCCGGTGGTGGCCGTGCTGACCGTGGAGGTGGCCGAGCCGCCGGCCTGGACCGAGCCGGAGGCCGGGTTCAGGGCGAGCGAGAAGTCCGGCGTGGTGGTGCCGCCGCAGTCGGTCTCACCGGACTGGGCCGGGACGCCGACGGCGTTCCAGGCGGCCTTCACCGCGTTGCACTCGGCGCTGCCGTAGGTGTTCTTCGCGCTGGCCAGGGTCGCCTTACGGGCGGCGAGGTGGTTCCAGGAGGAGGTCTTCATGAGCAGCGCGCCCATGAAGATCTTGCCGGCCTTCTGCACGCCGATGCCGGTGACCGAGGACGGGCCGCCGGAACATATCGGGCTGGCGGGCTTGCCGCCGCCCGGGTTGGAGCCCTCGGCGAGCAGGTAGAACCAGTGGTTCTGCGGACCGGCCGCCGCGTGCACCTCGGTGCCGGAGGTCAGCTGCGGGTAGCAGTTGGGGTCGCCGGCGAGCGAGGGGTTGTACATGTAGCGGATCGGCTTGCCGTCGCCGAAGAAGTTCACCTTCTCGCCGACGGTGTAGTCCGGGGTGTCGTTCGCGTTGTTGGCGAAGGCCTCGGTGAGCGCGCCGAAGATGTCGCCGGTCGACTCGTTCATCCCGCCGTTCTCGTTGGACGAGCCGGAGCTGCCGGGTGTCTTGTCGAAGATCTCGTGGCCGTACTCGTGGGCGACGACGTCGATGGCGGTGAGCTGGTTCGCGTTCTGCTGGTTGTGGCCGAACGTGGTCTTGGTGCCGTCGTAGTAGGCGTTGACGTCGCCCAGGCCCGCCTGGGCCGGGACCATCCCGCCCTGCCCGTTCTGGCCGTTGTAGCCGAACCACTGCTTGAGCATGTCGTACTCGCGCTGGGCCGCGTACATGATGTCGACGCAGGCCGTCACCAGGTCGTTGGCGCCGCCGTTGCCCCACGGCGAGGAGCCGGTGTACGTGCCGCCGTTCTGTCCGCCGCAGCGCAGGCCGGAGCGGTTCGGGTCGGTCATCGAGGTGGCGGCGGTGTCGATGGTGACGTTGCCGTTGTGGTACCCGCGGCCGTCGGCGTCCACGACCTTGTCGTGGACGCGGGCGACGGCGCCGGTACGGGCGTCGACGTAGGTGTCGAGCGAGCTCGGCAGGCCCGCGGCGGTGCGGCCCACGACCAGCGTGTGCCAGGCGAGGACCGGCTTGTTCCCCTTGAGCAGCACGGCCAGTTCGGGCGTGCTCGCGCTCTCGACGCGGGCCAGGCGTGCCTTGGCGGTGGCGAGGGCGGCGGACGGGGTCACCGTGGCCCTGGTGGACAGCTCGAAGGCCGCCGGGGTGGGTGCGGCGGCGATGTCGCGGACCTTGCCGGCGCTGTCGGAGACGACGACGGCGTCGCCGCCGGCCACCGGCAGGCCCTTGTAGGTGCGCTGGTAGGCGGCGTAGTAGAGGCCGCCGGCCCACGGGGTGACGGCGGTGCGGACGAGTTCCTCGTCGGCACCGTGGCGCAGCCCGTCGAGTCCGCTGTCCGCGGCCTTGTCGGCGGCGGCGAGCGCGAGGGACCTGCCGTGCCCGGGCGGTACGGGCTGCGCCTGCGGGGCCGCGGCGGTGGCGGTGGCCGCGAAGGTGCCCGCGAGGCTCGCCGTCAGGGCGAGCGCGGCCAGGGCCGCCGGGAGTCTGGTGGGGTGCACGTCTGCTCCGTTCGGGTGGGGGGAGACGGTGGGACGCGCCGAGTATGGGTGTGGACATGGCAAGCCGGGGACCTCTCAGCCGCCATAAGACCGGAGTTATGCCGAACCCTGTCCTCCGTCCTCGCCCCTGTCTAACCTGGCGAAATGCAGCTGGAGTTGAGGCATCTTGAGGCCGTCTGCCGGATAGCGGAGGCGGGCAGTCTGGGGCGTGCGGCGGCCCGGCTCGGGGTGTCCCAGCCGGCCCTGTCCGCTCAGTTGCGGCGGATCGAACGGGCCGCGGGCGGCGAGCTGTTCACCCGCGGGCGGCACGGCGTCGAGCCGACGCCGCTGGGCGAGTTCGTGCTCTCCAAGGCGCGCCGGGTGCTCGGTGAGATGGACGCCCTCGCGGCCGGCGCCCGGGCCGCCGCCCCGCACCCGACGCTGCGGCTCGGCTGCATCCTGCTGGTCCTCGTGGACCGGCTGATCGAACGCCTGGACGAGGAGCTCTCCGGGCAGGAGATCGCCGTCAGCATCGACGTCGAGCACTCGGTGACCACGCTCAGCCGGATGCTCGGCGCGGGACAGTACGACGCGATCGTGTACGGCGAGGTCGACGACCACGAGGTGCCCCTGCCCGAGGGCGTCGCGGCCCGCACCCTCGTCCCGAAGGAACCGTTCTGCGTGCGCATGTCGGCGGCGCACCCGCTGGCCGGCCGGGACCGGATCGACCTCGCCGACTTGGCCGGCGAGACCTGGATGACCATGGTCGAGGACGACGACGGCGGCCCGGAGGCGCTGGTCGAGGCCTGCCGGAAGGCCGGCTTCACACCCTCGCTGCGCTACCGGATCGCCGACCGCAAGATGCACTACGACCTGATCGCGGCCGGCCGCGCGATCTCCGTCTCCCAGCCGACCGCCCCGCCCGCCGAGGGCACCGTGCTCCGCCCGCTGGCCGGCGACCCGATCACCGGCCGGGTCCGCCTCGCCTGGAACCGCGCCGCCGTCTCCGAGCGCCGGGCCCGTCTCCTCTACCGGGCGGCCGGGCTCGCGTACCTGGACAACGTGGCGCACAACGACTTCCACCGCATCTGGTGGGAGGCGCGTCCGGAGCTGCACCCGGTCCTCGACTGAGCGACGCTGGTGTCAGGGCGCGGCTGGCAGAGGTGAGCGACGGTGACCGACTACGCGAAGGTGTTCCGGGCGCTGCCCGGCATGGTCGCGCTGCTCACCCCGGACCTGGTGTACGTGGACGCCAACGACGACTTCCTGCGCCTGTCGGGCCGCACCCGGGAGCAGCTGGTCGGCCACTACCTCTTCGACGTGTTCCCCGACAACCCGCGGGACCCGGCCGCGACCGGGGTGCGGAACCTGGCGGCGTCGCTCCGGCGGGTCCTGGAGACCGGCGAGCGGGACTCCATGGCGCCGCAGCGCTACGACGTCGAGTCGCCCGAGCGGCCCGGGGAGTGGGACGTGCGGTACTGGAGCCCGGTCAACGCGCCGGTGCTCGGTCCCGACGGGCGGGTCGAGCTGCTCGTCCACCGGGTGGAGGAGATCACCGAGCTGATCCGGTCCCGTGGCGGGGGCGCCGGCGACAGCCGCGCCCGGGTCCTGGAGGCGGAGGTGTACGCGCGGGCGCGCGAGCTCCAGGAGGTCAACGAGCGGCTGCGCGCCGCGCACGCCCGGGAGCGCGAGGTGGCGCTCACCCTCCAGGAGGCGATGCTGCCGGCGCCGGCGCCGATCGGGCCGCACCGGGCCGCGGTCCGCTACCGGCCGGCGGCGGGCTCGCTCAACGTGTGCGGCGACTGGTACGACCTGGTCGCGCTCGGCGACGGCGACCTGATCGGGGTGGCCGTCGGCGACGTCGTGGGGCACGGCCTGGCCGCCGCCGGCGTGATGGGTCAGCTGCGCAGCGCGCTCAGCGCCGCCTCGCGCGTGACGAAGGGGCCCGCGCAGGCCCTGGACGTGCTCGATCTGTACGCCCGGTCGGTGGAGGGCGCCGAGAACTCCACCGCCGTCGAGACCTGGATCGACTACGGGCGGTGCGTCGTCACGTACAGCAGCGCAGGGCACCTGCCGCCGGCCCTGCGGCACCCGGACGGCGGCGTGGAGTTCCTCGACCGGGCGACGGATCCGCCGCTCGGAGCGCAGCCGGCGCACGTCCACAGGCCGCAGGCCGAGGCCCCGTTCGCGGCGGGCGCCGCCCTGGTGCTCTACACGGACGGCCTGGTCGAGCGGCGCGACGAGGACATCGACGCCGGGCTCGCCCGGCTCGCCGAGGCCCTGCGGCGGCACCGTGAAGCGGACCCAGAGGCGCTGGCGGACGCGCTGCTGCTCGACATGCTGCCGGTGGGCGGCGCGACGGACGACACGGCGCTGATCGTGGTCGGACTGTGAGGCGTCCGGGCGGGTCCCGCGCCCCGCGCGGAGTGTTCGACGGGATCGGGCGGGCCGTGCGGACATAGTGCGGGCATGGCACCCACCCCCCGCATCCGCGCTGCCCTCCTCGCGGCCGCCCTGCTCGCCGCCGCGCTCCCGGCCACGGCCACGGCCGCCGTCGCCCGTACGCGTCCCGGGCCGCCCGGTGACCACGGCCACGGCAGCCACGGCGGCCACGACTGCGTCCGCACCCGGCACCCGGACGACAAGGGCCGCCTGGTCCTCGACATCGCGCGCAAGGCACAGAAGGACCTCAGGCTGAAGGCCGTGCTGCTACGGGTCACCGAGGACGGGCGGGAGGTCGTCACCGACGCGCTCGGCGAGTCGATGACCGGTGTCCCGGCCGAGCCGGACATGCACTTCCGGGCCGGTTCGGTGGCCTTCGCGCACATCGGCACGACCCTCCTCCGGCTGGTCGAGCAGGGCCGGGTCGACCTCGACGCCACGGTGGAGCCCTGGCTGCCGGAGGTGCCGCGGGCGAACGAGATCACGATCCGCATGCTGGCCGACAACACCAGCGGCCTGCACGACTACGTGACCGACCCGAAGTTCGGGAAGGAGCTGACGGCGCACCCGTTCCGCCACTGGACGCCCGACGAGCTGCTCGCGTTCCCCTTCTCGCACGACTTCTGGTACGACCCGGGGACGAACTGGAGCTACTCGCACGCCAACTACCTGCTCCTGGAGCGCGCCCTGGAGCGGATCACCGGGCAGCGGATCGACGAGCTGGTGGAGGAGCAGGTCACCGGCCCGCTCGGGCTGCGCGACACGCAGAACAACTTCACCCCGGAGATCCCGCGCCCGGCGCTGCACGCCTTCACCTCGGACCGCGGTCTGTACGAGGAGTCGACCTTCTGGAACCCGTCGTGGACCACCGGCCCGGGCGCGGTGATCACCTCGGACGTCTGCGACATGACCCGCTCCGCGCAGGGCATCGGCAGCGGTGAGCTGATCTCGCGGCACTCGTACCGCACCCTGCTGAACCCGGGCACGGTCGGCCTCGGCGTGCCGACCAAGAAGTGCCCGGCCGACATCTGCCTGAAGCAGACCGAGGCGAAGCACTTCGGGCTCGGGGTCATCGTCGCGAACACCTGGCTGCTGCAGAACCCGTCGTTCTCCGGGTACGCGGCGATCCAGGCGTATCTGCCGTCGAAGCGCCTGGCCATCGCGGTCTCCGCGACCAAGACGCCGGACACCGCCGAGGGCAACATGGCCGAGGTGGTCGCGGAGCGGATCGCGGCGGCGCTGGCCCCGGAGCACCCGCTGCAGCCCTGACCGGTGAGGGACCGGGGTCAGGCGGCGGTCGGACGACCGTCAGGCGGTCAGGTGCGTCACGCCGGTCGTCTCGTCGGCGTCCTGGCCCTCGCCCTCGGCCGCCGTCTCGCCGTTCAGGTCGCGGGCCATCAGGGTGGCCCCGGCGACCGCGCCCGGCATCAGCAGGACGGCGACGAAGGGGACCAGGAAGGCGAGGGTGAGCGGGACGCCGAAGCCGAGGGCGGCCATGCGGCGGCCGCGCAGCAGTCCGAGGCGCTCCCTGAACTCGACGCCCCGGCGCTGGAGCGCGACCGCCGTCAGCTCCTCGGTGAGGAAGAAGCCGGAGACGCAGAAGCCGATGGCCGGCACGACGGTCTGGCCGACGACCGGGACGAACCCGGCCGCGAAGAGCAGGATCCCGTAGAACGCGACCCGCACCAGGACCCGCAGGCTGTCCCGGGCCGAGATCCACAGCTCGCGCCAGAGCGGCAGCCCGGACTCGGGCACCTCGCCGCCCTCGGTGCGGTCGACCGCCTCGGACAGCGACTCGTAGAAGGGCTGGCCGACGAGGAGCGTGACGGCGGTGAAGCTGATCACGGCGAGGAAGAGACCGAGCGCGTAGACGAGGAAGTCCAGCGTGCCGCGGAGCAGGCCCTGCCAGGGCGAGCCCCAGTCGTCGGCGAACGGGGTGGCCCAGGTGGTCAGGTCGTCGACGCCGTAGAAGAGGCCGACGAGCGCCGCCACGTACAGCACGAAGGTGACGAGCCCGGGCAGCAGCCCGAACCCGAACCACCGGCCGTGCCTGCCGACCCACTTCTGGCCCTGCAGCAGGTAACCGAATCCCGCCCCGAAATCACGCATGGCGATCACTCTAGGGCTTGGCCTCGCCCGGCCCGTACGAGGGAGCCGTACGAGCGGGCCGCACGTGGGAGGGCCGCACCCTGGTCGGTCAGGGTGCGGCCCTCGTCCACAGTCTGCCGGGATACGGCTCAGATCGCGAGCTCGACCGTGATGTTGCCGCGGGTCGCCTTGGAGTACGGGCAGACCTGGTGGGCCTTCTCGATCAGGCTCTTCGCGGTCTCGGCGTCCACGTTGGGAATGGCCGCCGAGATCTTCACGATGATGCCGAAGCCCTCGTCGTTCTTGCCGATGCCGACCTCGGCGGTGACCGTCGAGCCGGAGACGTCCGCGTTCTCGTTGCGGGCCACGACGCCCAGCGCGCCCTGGAAGCAGGCGCTGTAGCCGGCGGCGAAGAGCTGCTCGGGGTTGGTGCCGGCGCCGGAGCCGCCCATGGCCTTGGGCGGGTTGACGACGACGTCGAGCTGGCCGTCGTCAGTGGCGACCCGGCCGTCGCGCCCGTTCTCGGCGGTGGCGACGGCGGTGTACAGGACGTCGGACTGCTGAATCGACATGCTGTTGTCTTCCTTTTTCGTTCGCCGCGACTCGCGCCCACGATCGCGACGGCTGAGGGAAGACTAACGGGTCGCCCGGCGGGCCGGTCGAACTAGCGGGCGATCGAGACGACCATCTTGCCGGTGTTGTCACCGCGGAGCAGGCCGAGGAAGGCGTCCACGCCGTTCTCGATGCCGTCGACGACGGTCTCGCCGTACTTGAGCTCGCCGGAGCGCAGCCAGCCGCCGACCTCCTGGACGAACTGCTGCTGAAGGCCGTAGTGGTCGCCGACGAGGACGCCCTGGAGGCGGAGCCGCTTGCCGATGATCATGGCCATGTTGCGCGGGCCGGGGACCGGCTCCGTGTCGTTGTACTGCGCGATCATGCCGCAGATGGTGGCGCGGCCGTGCACGTTGAGCGTGGAGATCGCGGCTTCCAGGTGGTCGCCGCCGACGTTGTCGAAGTAGACGTCGATGCCGTCCGGGGCGGCCTCGCGGAGCTGGTCCTTGACCGGGCCGTTCTTGTAGTTGAAGGCGGCGTCGAAGCCGAGCTCCTCGACGAGCCACTTGACCTTCTCGTCGGAGCCGGCCGAGCCGATGACCCGGGACGCGCCCTTGAGCTTCGCCATCTGGCCGACCTGGCTGCCGACGGCGCCGGCCGCTCCGGACACGAAGACGGCGTCGCCCTCCTTGAAGGAGGCGACCTCGAAAAGGCCCGCGTAGGCCGTCAGGCCGGGCATGCCGAGCACGCCCAGGTACGTGGAGAGCGGGGCGAGCTCCGGGTCGACCTTGGTGGCGTGCTGCGCGGGCACGTCCGCGTACTCGCGCCAGCCGAGGCCGTGCAGGACGTGGTCGCCGACCGCGAAGCCCTCGGCGTTCGACGCGATGACCTCGCCGACCGCGCCGCCGTCCATGGGGTGGTCGAGCTTGAAGGGGGCGATGTACGACTTCACGTCGTTCATCCGGCCGCGCATGTACGGGTCGACCGAGAAGTGCAGGTTGCGCACGAGGATCCGGCCCTCGGCGGGCTCGCCGACCGGCACCTCGCGCAGGGCGAAGTCCGTGGGCACGGGCCAGCCGTGCGGACGGGAGACCAGGTGCCACTCGCGGCTGGACGCGGGAAGGACGGACATCGGCGGGACCTCCAGAAAAGCTTCAGGTACTGAAACAACCATGCTCCTGAATATTTCAGGTTGTCAAGTATCGGAGTACGATGGTGGGCATGCCCGCAACGCCCATCCCGCGCACGGACCCACTGACCCTCGAAGTCGTCGAGCTGATCGGCACGGTCGTGGCGCGGTACCACGAGGAGTACGAGGAGGCCGCCGCGGCGCACGCGCTGACCGGCGCGCAGGCGCGCGTGCTCGGCCTGCTCGCCCTGGAGCCGACGCCGATGCGGAAGATCGCCGACAAGCTCAAGTGCGAGCCGTCGAACGTCACCGGGATCATCGACCGCCTGGAGTCCCGCGGCCTGGTCGAGCGCCGCCCCGACCCCGCCGACCGCCGGGTCAAGGTCGCCGCCCCCACCGACGAGGGCCGCGCCACCGCCCGCCGGCTGCGCGAGTCGCTGCGCTTCGCGCGCGAGCCGCTGGGCGAGCTCACGGCGGCGGAGCGCACGCTCCTGCGCGACCTGCTGAAGCGGATGCTGGGCGAGGACGCCGGAAACTAGCCGACGGCTGGACAGGGCTGGACGCGGGCTAGACGCACCACCACAGGAAGGGCGTGCACGCCTTCGTCGGGGTGGGGCTCGGGCTCGGGCTGCCACTCGGGCCGTCGCCGCCCGGGGCCGGCGTGCCGGTGCGCGGGCCGGAGGCCGTGCCGCTCGCGGACGGCGAGGCCGTGCCCGAGGGCGCGCCCGACGGCGTCGCGTCGCCGGGGCCCGCGGTGCCGCTGGGGGGGGGCCCGGTCCCGCCGCCCGCGCTCGTACCCGTACCGGAGCCCGTACCCGTGCCCGTACCGGCCTCCGAGCCGTCTCCCGAGCCGGTGCCACGGCCGGAGCCGCGGGTCGCGTGGCCGCTGTTCACCGGGCGCGGCGAGCCGGAGTCGACGGGGGCGGGACCGTCGGACGACCTGGTGGACTCGGCGGGGGCCGGCGGCGCCGGGTCGAGGGTCGTCCGGGAGACGTCGTCCTCCTGGACGGCGGTCGCGGCGCCGTCGTCGACCGACGGCTCCAGGGCCGCCTTGGCCAGGCTCAGCGACCCGGCCGCGAGCGCGACGCCGAGCGCGCCGAACAGCACCGCGCGCCCGCCGCGGGAGCGCCCGCGGCGGCCGCCCTTCCGGTCGGCCCGCTGGTTCCGGCGGCGCGCGGCGGCGCGCCCTCCGGTGGGGCGGGGCGGCTCGACCGGGTCCAGTTCGTAACTGAACTCCGGCGCGACGGGCGGCAGGGTGTCGGCCGGTTCCGTGAGCGCCTGGGGCGGGGAGGACGGGTGGGGGGAGAAGTACCGCAGCTCCTCGGCGGGGGTCCCGCAGCCGGCACAGGCCAGGGCGCCGTTGAGATGCCGTCGGCACTGGTGGCAGTAGTCCATGGCGCCCGCAGGCTATGCGGCCGGGCGGGCCCGGCTGAAGGCGCGGAGGTGAGGATCCTGTGAGGAAACCGCAGGTCGGCGGCGTGGCGTCGCGAATCTCCCCGTTCGGGCAGGATGGGCGCATGACCCCTGCCGCCCCCTTTGGGCCGTACGAGTTCCAACTCGTCCTGCTGCGCCGGATGGCCGACCACCAGCCGGGGCTCGTCGAGGACGCGCTGCGGGAACTGGGCGCCACGCGAGGCGAGATGCGGGAGGCGAACAAGCGCTGGCAGGCATGGGCGCACGCGGGGCGCGGTCCGGGCGAGTTCGAGCGCTACCGGCAGGCCCTCGGCGAACCGGAGAACCGCGAGGCCGCGCCCGGCTTCCCCGGCAGCGAGGCGTGGACCTGGCCGGTGCCGCTCTGGCCCGAGCTGCGCTTCACCGTCCTGGCCGGCCCGCCCCGCCGCACCGTCTGGGCCCGCTCCCTGACCCGCGCCCCCGGCGCCCCCGTACCACCGCTGCGCACCGCGGCCGATCTGATCCCCTGGCAGGTCACCGCCGACGAACTCTGGCGCGCCACCGAGAACCCCCGCCCCCGCGAGGGCGTCTCCCCCGCCCTCACCCGCCTCGACTTCACCCTCCCCGACGGCACGGAACACGGCGCCGAGTTCGCCTGGGGGCTCCTTCAGCGCCTGCTGCCGCCGCTGGGCGCGCGGTAGCGCGGCGCGACGGCGCGGGGCGGGCGCCGGCTCGACAGGGCCGTTGCCGCGCGGCAGCGGCAGCGGCGCGCAGGCTCGGCCGCCGGGGCGCGCAGCGCTGACGGGCCGCCCGCCCGAGGCACGCCACGGCGCGCCCCGCGATCGCCGGGCGGCCCCGGCCCCTCCCTCTGGCCTGACTTCCCGTCAGCACGAGCGCACCCCCCTGGCGGCTCAGTTCGGCGCGCGCCCCGGGCGGGGCGGCAGGACGATGCGAAGGAAGCAGGAAGCACAGGAACGCGCACTCCGCGCCGCCTCGCCGCTCGTGCCAGCACCGCACTTCGGAGGACCGCCGTGACCGTCAGCCTTGAGCAGCTGCGCCGCTGCCATGTCGCCGTCGACCTGGGCGCCGCCCGCACCCGGGTCTTCGTGAAGGGCGCCGGACTCGTCGTCGACGAGCCGTCCGTCGCCGCCGTGAACACCCGCACCGGCGCGCTCATCGCCGTCGGCGCGCTCGCCGAGAAGATGACCGGACGCACCCCGGACTACATCCGGGTGGTCAGACCCGTCTCCGGCGGCACCGTCGTCGACATCGAGATGGCCCAGCGGATGCTCCGTCACCTCCTCGGTGACAAGCTCCGCCGCCAGCTGCGCCGCAAGCCCCGGCTGCGCGCCGCCGCCTGCACCCCGCACGACAGCGACCCGCTCGCCCAGCGCGCCGCCGTGGAGACCCTGGTCGGCCTCGGCGCCCGCCGGGTCGAGCTGGTCGACACCCTGATCGCGGCGGCCGTGGGCTGCGGGCTCCCGGTCGAGCAGCCGACCGCGACCATGATCATGGTGTGCGGGGCCGCCACCACCCAGGTCGCGGTCCTCTCGCTCGGCGCGATCGTCACCGCCGAGCGCATCCCGGTCGGCGGCGACGCCATCGACCACGCGGTCATCCAGCACCTGCGCCACCAGCACGAACTGATGCTGCCGAGCCAGTCGGTCCGCCCGCTCCAGGTCGCCCTGCACGGCAACGGCCTGACGCTGCAGGGCCCGACGTTCACCGAGATCCACGGCCGCGACGTGGCCACCGGCCTCGCCCGCTCGGTGACCGTCGACACCGCCGCCGTGCGCCACGCCATCCAGACCCCGCTCACCGCCGTCCTCGACGGCATCGGCAAGATCCTCCGCGACTGCCCGCCCGACCTGGTGGCCGACCTCGCCGACCGCGGCATCATGATGGTCGGCGGCAGCGCCCTGCTGCCGGGCCTCGACCAGATGCTGCGCGAGGCGACCGGCATGCCCGTGCACATCGCCGAACGGCCGGACGTCTGCGCCGTGCTGGGGCTCGGCGCGATGCTGGAGGGCCGGGTCCAGTCGCTGGTCCTCGACCCGCTGGCCGAGGACCGCCCGGCCGAGGACCGCCCGAAGGAGGACCACCTGACGGGAGACCGGCTGGCGGGAGACCGGCTGGCGGGAGACCGGCTGGCGGAAGACGAGTAGCCCCACCAGGCAAGGTCAGGTCGTCTTGTACGACAATGACACCGTGTCGATCACGGGTGCGGGCGCCGGAACCGGGGACGAGCCGGAACCCCGCCTGCCCCTGCTCCTCGACGCCGTCCTCGGCGTCGGCAGCGAACTCGAACTCCACGCCACCCTGCAGCACCTCGTGGAGACCGCCACCGCGCTGACCGGCGCCCGCCACGGCGCGCTCGGGGTCGTCGACCCAGAGAGCGGCCGCGGCACCGAGCTGTT
>NZ_JBSGIW010000056.1:0-52478 GCF_053605265.1 Streptomyces sp. NPDC003943
ACGCATACCCTTTTGAAATGATTGGGGAATGAAGTTAACCCTGGGCATCACCGGCCATCCCGGCCCGGCCCCCCCCCGCGGCCGAGAACTCCGAGGCGTGATCCCGAGGGGCCGCCGCACCGGCGGCCCCGGGTTTCGCCCCGGAACCACCAACGAAGAATTGACGCTCCCGGTTGCCCGGTGCCCGCACCGGGGGGAGCGCCACTGACGAGGAGATAACGGCGCCATGCCGAAGAACAAGACGCACTCCGGTGCCAAGAAGCGCTTCAAGGTCACCGGCTCCGGCAAGATCCTGCGGGAGCGCGCCGGCAAGCGCCACCTGCTCGAGCACAAGTCGTCCAAGCTGACGCGTCGCCTCACGGGCAACGCCGAGATGGCCCCGGGTGACTCCGCCAAGATCAAGAAGATGCTGGGCATCTGAGTTGATCTCCCGCCCTCCGCGTGGAGGGCATCCGGTCGAGACCGGGACCCATCCGTTTTTCGGGTCGTGTGAGGACCACCACGACCCCGCTACAAGGAGTTAAGAAGTGGCACGCGTCAAGCGGGCAGTCAACGCCCACAAGAAGCGCCGGGCGATCCTCGAGCAGGCTTCCGGCTACCGCGGTCAGCGTTCGCGCCTCTACCGCAAGGCCAAGGAGCAGGTCACCCACTCGCTGGTCTACAACTACAACGACCGCAAGAAGCGCAAGGGCGACTTCCGTCAGCTGTGGATCCAGCGCATCAACGCCGCTGCCCGCCTGAACGGCATGACGTACAACCGCCTCATCCAGGGTCTGAAGGCCGCCAACATCGAGGTGGACCGCAAGATCCTCGCCGAGCTGGCCGTCAACGACTCCAACGCGTTCGCCGCGCTGGTCGAGGTCGCGCAGAAGGCCCTCCCGGCCGACGTCAACGCTCCGAAGGCCGCCGCCTGATCTTCCAGGTCGCAGTACTTCTGCCCGGACCCGCAGGCCCCGCGCCTGCGGGTCCGGCGCGTTGACGGCCGCATGGCCGTTTCGCCGCCCCACCCGACGAGAACGAGACAGAGAGCCGCAGGCACATGTCCACCCCCGAGCTGATCTCCCCGCGTTCGCCGCGCGTCGTCGCCGCCCGGCGGCTCGCCAAGCGCAACTTCCGGGGCAAGGACCGTCTCTTCCTCGCCGAGGGCCCGCAGGCCGTCCGCGAGGCCGTCGAGCACCGCGGCAGCAGCGGTGAGGCCACCCTCGTGGAGCTCTTCACCACCGTCGAGGCCGCCGAGCGCTACGCCCCCATCGTCGAGGCCGCTCGCGCCGCCGGCGCCCGCGTCCACTTCGCCTCCGACGCCGTCCTCGCCGAGGTCTCCCAGACCGTCACCCCGCAGGGCCTCACCGGCGTCTGCCGCTTCCTCGACTCGCCGTTCGAGGACATCCTCGCCGCCCGCCCCAAGCTGGTCGCCGTGCTCGCCCACGTCCGCGACCCCGGGAACGCCGGCACCGTGCTGCGCTGCGCCGACGCGGCCGGCGCCGACGCCGTGATCCTCACCGACGCCTCCGTGGACCTCTACAACCCGAAGTCCGTGCGCGCCTCCGTCGGTTCCCTCTTCCACCTCCCGGTCGCCGTCGGCGTCCCGGTCGAGCAGGCCGTCGCCGGCCTCAGGAGCGCCGGCGTGCGGATCCTCGCCGCCGACGGCGCCGGCGAGGACGACCTCGACGACGAGCTGGACGCCGGCACCATGAGCGGCCCGACCGCCTGGGTCTTCGGCAACGAGGCATGGGGGCTGCCCGAGGAGACCCGGGCCCTCGCCGACGCCGTCGTCCGCGTCCCGATCCACGGCAAGGCCGAGAGCCTCAACCTCGCGACGGCCGCCGCCGTGTGCCTGTACGCCTCCGCGCGGGCCCAACGCTCCCGAACCACCGCCTGAGCCCACCACGGGGCCGCCGCGCCTAGTAGGGTGACGAACTCGGGGCCCACTGCGCTACACGGAGGGGTGGGATACGGGGATGACGGTCGGTACGGGCAGTCCCGCACAGGCACGGAGCGACGCGCCGCAGCCGCCACCCGAGCCCGGAGCCGTACCGGAGCCGCGTCGCGCCTCCCTCGCGTACGCCTCCGAGAGCGGCGGGGACGACGACGGCGGTCCCCGACCCGGCCCCGGCCCCGGCCCTGGTCTCGATCCCGGTCTCGGGATCGACGCGGACGACCTGCCCGACGGTCTCGTCGTCGCCGACGAGACCGGCCGGATCATCTGCTTCAACGCCGCCGCCAGCCGGATCACCGCCGTGCCCGGCGACCGGGCGCTCGGCCGGCCGCTCGACCAGGCGCTGCCCCTGGAGGACCTCAAGGGCCACCGCTGGTGGGCGCTCACCGACCCGTACGGCGGGCTCGCCACCCGCCGCGGCCAGCCCGAGCGCAATCTGCTGCTGCCCGGCGGGCGCGAGGTGCTCGTCTCCGCCCGTTACGTGCGCAACCGCCCGACCGGGCCCGTGCAGCGGGTCGTGGTCTGCCTGCGCGGCACCGAGGCGCGCCGCCGCACCGAGCGCAGCCACGCCGAGCTGATCGCCACCGTCGCGCACGAGCTGCGCTCCCCGCTGACGTCCGTGAAGGGCTTCACCGCGACCCTGCTCAGCAAGTGGGAGCGGTTCACCGACGACCAGAAGCGCCTCATGCTGGAGACCGTCGACGCCGACGCGGGCCGCATCAAGCGGCTCATCGCCGAGCTCCTCGACATCTCGCGGATCGATTCCGGCCGTCTCGAGGTGCGCCGCCAGCGCGTCGACATCGCCGCCGCCGTCGGCCGCCACGTCCACGCCCACACCTCCCGGGGCCAGTCCCCGGACCGCTTCTTCGTGCGCGTCCGGCCCGATCTGCCGGACCTGTGGGCCGACCCCGACAAGATCGACCAGATCCTCGGCAACCTGCTCGAAAATGCGGTGCGCCACGGCGAGGGAACCGTCACCATCGAAGTGGCACCCACCACGGCCACCACCGACGGAGAGAAGGGGACGGAGGTCAGCGTGAGCGACGAAGGACCCGGCATCCCCGAGGAGTCGATGGGCCGCGTCTTCACCCGCTTCTGGCGGGGCAGCAAGCGCGGCGGCACCGGGCTCGGTCTCTACATCGTCAAGGGCGTCGTCGAGGCCCACGGCGGCACCATCACCGTCGGACGCGGCCCCCGTGGCGGGGCCGAGTTCCGATTTATCCTGCCCGTCGGCACCCCGGCCCACCTCCTCTGACGTCCTCCGCGACGTCGCCTCCCGTCTCATCTGACGAGACCGCACGAGGTCAGGAGCCGCCCGGGGCCGCCCACGGGCTCATTCGCGTCCCTGCGCCCCGTTAGACTCGTCCTTTGGCACGTTTGCGCCCTTGACGTCGAGCGGGGCCGCCCAGCCAGCCAACGGAAGCACGGGAAGAGATGTCGGCACCCAATAAGTCGTACGACCCGGTCGAGGTCGAAGCCTTGAAACCGGAAGAGATCGAGCGCATGCGGGACGAGGCGCTCGCGGCCTTCGCCGCCGCAGGCGACCTCGACGCGCTCACCCACGCGAAGACCGCGCACACCGGCGGCACCTCGCCGCTGGCGCTCGCCAACCGCGAGATCGGCGCCCTGCCCCCGCAGGCCAAGGCCGCGGCCGGCAAGCTCGTGGGCCAGGCCCGCGGCGCCGTCTCCAAGGGCCTCGCCGCCCGCCAGGCAGAGCTGGAGGCCGAGCGCGACGCCCGCGTCCTCGTCGAGGAGGCCGTCGACGTCACCCTGCCGTACGACCGGATCCCGGCCGGCGCCCGCCACCCGCTGACCACCCTCATGGAACGCGTCGCCGACGTGTTCGTCTCCATGGGCTACGAGGTCGCCGAGGGCCCCGAGGTCGAGGCCGAGTGGTTCAACTTCGACGCGCTCAACTTCGTACCGGACCACCCGGCCCGGCAGATGCAGGACACCTTCTTCGTCCAGGGTCCCGAAGGCACCACGGGCGACGAGTCGGGTGTCGTGCTCCGCACGCACACCTCGCCGGTGCAGGCCCGCACGCTCATCGACCGGGAGCCCCCGGTCTACGTGGTGTGCCCCGGCCGCGTCTACCGCACCGACGAGCTCGACGCCACGCACACCCCGGTCTTCCACCAGATCGAGCTGCTGGCCGTCGACGAGGGCCTCACCATGGCCGACCTCAAGGGCACCCTGGACCACATGGTCCAGGCGCTCTTCGGACCCGACATGAAGACCCGGCTCCGCCCGAACTTCTTCCCGTTCACCGAGCCGTCCGCAGAGATGGACATGCTCTGCTACGTGTGCCGCGGCGAGTCCGTCGGCAACCCGGACCGGCCCTGCCGCACCTGCGGCAGCGAGGGCTGGATCGAGCTCGGCGGCTGCGGCATGGTCAACCCCAAGGTGCTCGTCGCCTGCGGTGTGGACCCCGAGAAGTACAGCGGATTCGCCTTCGGGTTCGGCATCGAGCGGATGCTGATGTTCCGCCACAACGTCGAAGACATGCGAGACATGGTCGAGGGTGACGTCCGGTTCACCCGGCCTTTCGGGATGGAGATCTGATGCGGGTCCCGCTTTCCTGGCTGCGGGAGTACGTCGACCTGCCGGCGACCGAGTCCGGCCGTGACGTACAGGCCAAGCTCGTGTCGGCCGGCCTCGAGGTCGAGACCGTCGAGCAGCTCGGCGCGGGCCTCACCGGCCCGCTCGTCGTCGGCAAGGTCCTCACGATCGAGGAACTGACCGAGTTCAAGAAGCCGATCCGCTTCTGCACCGTGGACGTCGGTCAGGCCAACGGCACCGGCGAGCCGCAGGAGATCATCTGCGGCGCCCGGAACTTCGCCGAGGGCGACAAGGTCGTCGTGGCCCTGCCCGGCGCCGTGCTGCCCGGCGAATTCCGCATCGCCGAGCGCAAGACGTACGGCCGCGTCTCCAAGGGCATGATCTGCTCCGGCGACGAGCTCGGCATGGGCGACGACGGCACGCACGGCATCATCGTGCTGCCGCCGGAGCACGAGGTCGGCATCGACGCCACGGTCCTCCTTGAGCTGTACGACGAGGTCCTCGACATCGCCGTCACCCCGGACCGCGGCTACTGCCTCTCGATGCGCGGCATCGCCCGCGAGGCCGCCATCGCGTACGGGCTGCCGCTGCGCGACCCGGCGCTGCTCGACGTGCCCGCGCCCAACGCGTACGGCTACCCGGTGCAGATCGCCGACCCGATGGGCTGCGACCGCTTCACCGCCCGCACGGTCACCGGTCTCGACCCCGAGGCCCACAGCCCGATCTGGCTCAAGCGCCGCCTGCAGAAGGCCGGCATGCGCCCGATCTCGCTCGCCGTCGACATCACCAACTACGTGATGCTGGAGCTCGGTCAGCCGCTGCACGCCTACGACCGCAACCGCGTCGACGGCCCCATCGGCGTCCGCCGCGCCGAGCCCGGTGAGAAGATCACCACGCTCGACGGCACGGTGCGCGTCCTGGACCCGGCCGACCTGCTCATCGTCGACAACAGCGGGCCGATCGGCCTCGCCGGTGTCATGGGCGGTGCCAACACCGAGATCGCCGACCCGGTCACCGACCCCGAGACCGGCGCCGTCACCGGCACCACCGAGGTCGTCATCGAGGCCGCGCACTTCGACGCGATCTCGATCGCCCGTACCGCGCGCCGCCACAAGCTGTCCTCCGAGGCGTCCAAGCGCTTCGAGCGCGGCGTCGACCCGCTGGCCGCGGCCGCCGCCGCGCAGCGCACGGTCGACCTGCTCGTGCTGCTCGCGGGCGGCACGGCCGAGGCCGGCGTCACCGAGATCGTCGCCCCGTCCGCGCCCCGGACGATCGTCATCCCGGCGAACCACCCGGACCGGGTCGCGGGCGTCGACTACGGCCGCGAGACCGTCGTCCGCCGCCTCCAGGAGGTCGGCTGCGACGTCTACGGCCAGGACGAGCTCGTCGTCACCGTGCCCTCGTGGCGCCCCGACCTGAACGAGCCGAACGACCTCGCCGAAGAGGTCATCCGGCTTGAGGGCTACGAGAACCTGCCCTCCACGCTGCCCAAGCCCCCGGCGGGCCGCGGCCTCACCGAGCGCCAGCGCACCCACCGCCGGGTGGGCCGCGCGCTGGCCGGCGCCGGCTACGTCGAGGCGCTGAACTACCCCTTCATCGGCGAGCAGGTCTTCGACCAGTTCGGCCTGGACGCGGACGACGCCCGCCGCCGGGTCGTGAAGCTGGTCAACCCGCTCTCCGACGAGGAGCCCGCGCTCCGTACGACGCTGCTGCCGGGCCTGCTCGGCGCGCTGCGCCGCAACGACGGGCGCGGCAGCCACGACCTGGCGCTCTTCGAGACCGGTCTGGTCTTCCGGCCGACCGAGGGCCAGCCGGGCGTCGCCGTCCGCCTGCCCGTCGACCGCCGCCCGAGCGACGAGGACATCGCCCGCGTCAACGCCGCGCTGCCCGCGCAGCCGCGCCGCGCCGCCGTCGTCCTCGCCGGCGCCCGCGAGCAGGCCGGCTGGTGGGGCAAGGGCCGTCCGACGGACTGGGCCGACGCCATCCAGGCGGCGCGCCTGGTGGCCGCCGAGTCCGGTGTCGAGCTGCTGATCGACGCCGACCAGCACGCCCCCTGGCACCCGGGCCGGTGCGCCGCCTTCCACGTCGTCATCGACGGCGAGAAGGTCCTGGCCGGCCACGGCGGCGAGCTCCACCCCCGCGTGGTGAAGGCGCTCGGCCTCCCGGCCCGCACCTGCGCCATGGAGCTGGACCTCGACGTCCTGGAGCGCGCGAGCGAGGGGCCGGTCAAGGCCCCGCGCATCTCCGCCTTCCCGGTCGCCACCCAGGACGTCGCCCTGGTCGTCGACCAGGCCGTCCCGGCCGCCATGGTCGAGTACTACCTGGCCGGCGGCGCGGGTGAACTCCTGGAGTCCATCCGTCTGTTCGACGTCTACACCGGCGACCAGATCGACGCCGGCAAGAAGTCGCTGGCCTACGCCCTCCGCTTCCGCGCCGCCGACCGCACCCTGACGGTCGACGAGGCCACGGCCGCCCGCGACGCCGCGGTCGCCATGGCCGCGGAGCACACGGGCGCGGTGCTGCGCGGCGCCTGACGGCACGTGTGACGGACAGGGGCCCTGCCCCGGGCGAACAAGCCCGGGGCAGGGCCCCTTTCGTCTTTCGGGGTTACTCACTCCTTCGGGTGAGATCCGAGGGGGAGGCTCCCGCGGGTCCCGCCCCGTCGGGAGAATCGACGCGGCCACAGGGGCGAGCCTGTGCGCCGCAGGGTCTTCGGGCGCTGGCGGGCCTCGGGAAGGGCCGTGGATGTTCCGTGACAGGTCATTGGTTGCCGAAGGCTCCTGGGTGCGACGGTCGGCTCCGTGGGCGCTGCCGGTCGGCTGGGGAGTCGTGGCCGTCGCGTGGCAGCTGTGGTGCCCGCTGGCGCGGGAGCCCGGGATCGCGGTGCGGGGCACGACCGGCGCGGTCTTCTTCGGCGTCGGAGCCGGGCTCGTCTACGGGGTGCGGCGAGGGCTCGCGCGGGAGCTGGCGCGGCTGCGGGCCGTGGCCGACGCCACCCAGCAGGTGCTGCTGCGGCCGCCGCCCGCGCGGCTCGACGGTCTGACGGTGGCGGCGGGACAGCTGTCGGCTTCGCGCGGAGCCTCGGTCGGCGGGGACCTGTACGAGGCGGTGGCCACGCCGTACGGGGTGCGGATCGTCATCGGGGACGTGCGGGGGCACGGGCTCGCCGCGCTCGGGGCGGTGGTGGCCGTGCTCGGCAGCTTCCGCGAGGCCGCCCACGACGAGCCCGAACTCGCGGGCGTGCTGCGCCGGCTCGACCGGGCGCTCGGGCGGCACCTGTGCGACCGGGCCCGGGAGGAGCATCCGGCGCGGTCCGGGCGGGCGCCGGAGCATCCGGCGGCCGAGGAGTTCGTGACCCTGCTGCTCCTGGAGATCCGCTCCGACGGGGCCGTCGACGTCCTCGACTGCGGTCACCCCGGTCCGTACCGGATCGGCGGCCGCCGGGTCGAGCCCGTGCCCGTCGGCGACCCGCTGCCGCCGCTCGGCGCCTTCCCGCTGCCCGCCGAGCTCGTGCCGTACCGCGCGCCCCGGCTGCTGCCCGGCGAGACGCTGGTCCTGCACACCGACGGCGCCGAGGAGGCCCGGGACGGCCGGGGCCGCTTCTTCCCGCTGGCCGCGGTCCTCGCCGGTGCGGCGTGCGAGCCGCCGGCCGCCGTCGTCCGCCGGGTGCACTCCGCGCTGCTCCGCCACACGGGCGGCCGGCTCGCCGACGACGTCGCGCTGCTCGTCGTACGCAACGACCGTGTCCGGGTACCGGCGCAGCCCGCCGAACCCGGGCTGCGCCGCACCCGGCCCACGCCCTCCCCGCACTGACGGGAGAAGGCGGTGGCCGGCGCCGTCCGCGCTGCCACGGAGTGTCGGGCAGATCGACAGCGCGGACGGCGCGCCGACCGGGCGGCCGCACTGTACGAGGGGGAGCCGGCGGCCCGGTCTTTCTCGCCCTTGCGGCGAGGAAGCCAAGTCAACCCGGACCGGGCTGACTTCGGCACCGTGCGTGGAGCGGAGAAACGAGTACTTCGTTCACACCCCGTGCGAAAGCGGCATTTACTAGTCTGAGCGCACCGAATCACCGCAGCCAGGAGCCACCGGAGCGGTCCCATGCAGCCCAACCCCCTCCCCAATGCCCTGCTGGACGCCCTGCTCGTCGAAGCGGGCATCTCCCACGCCGGTCTCGCCGCCCGGGTGAACCAGGCGGGCCGCGCCAGGGGTCTCGCCCTGCGCTACGAACACACCGCCGTCGCCCGCTGGTTGAAGGGCCAGCGGCCGCGCGGCCAGGTGCCCGACCTGATCTGCGAGGTGCTCGCGGGCCGGCTGCACCGCGCGGTCACCCTCGACGACATCGGCCTCGGCGTGGGCGACGTGAGCGGCGCGGCGGGCGCGGGCCTCCCGGCGCCCGGCACTCCGCTCTCGGGCTTCGTCGAGCGGGCCACCGCCCTGTGGCGCTCCGACGAGCAGCGGCGCCCGCACGTCCGCGGCGCGCCCGCGGTGACCGGCACCCCGGCCGTGCTGCCGGTGTGGGAGTGGGAGAACCCGCCGGAGGACATGGATGTCTCCCGGGACGGCCGCACCCGTGTCTCGGCCGCGGACGTGTCCTTGCTGGGCGCGGCGCGGGCGCACTACGAGCAGATGTACCGCAAGGCCGGCGGCATGGCGACCGGCGCCCGGATCGTCGGCTTCCTCAACGCCGAGACCGCGCCGCTGCTGCGGGGCGGCTACGGGGACGCGCTCGGCCGGCGGCTGCACCGGGCGGCCGGCGGCCTGGTGGCGGTGGCCGGGATCTGCGCGTACGACTCCGACGTCCAGGGCCTCGCCCAGCGCTACTTCCACCAGGCGCTGCGGCTCGCGAAGGCGAGCGGCGACCGGGGGCTCGGCGCCTATGTGGTGGCGCTGCTCGTCAACCAGTCGCTGTTCATGGGGGAGTTCCGGCAGGCGGTGGCGTTCGCGGAGGCGGCGCTGCGCTCGGCGGGGCGGGAGATCACGCCCGCGCTCGCCGCCGATCTGACGGCGATGCAGGCGAAGGCGTACGCGCATCTGGGCGACGGGGCCGCGGCGCTGGGCTGCATCCTGCGGGCCGAGGCCGAGGCGGAGCGGATCCGGCCGGGCAGCGAACCGGCCGAGACCGGCTATGTGCAGCCCGGGCTCGTCAATGTGCAGGTCGCCGAGGCCCTCCTCAGTCTGGGTGAACTCGCCGCGGCCCACGAGCACGCGGCGGCGGCCGTCGGGACCCCGGCGCACGACCGCGGGCGGGTGCACCGGCTCGCGATGCTGTGCCGGATCGAGCTGCGGCAGGGCGAGCCGGACCGGGCGGCGGGCACGGCGGTGGAGATGACCGAGCGGGCGCGCGGGATGGAGTCGCGGCGGCTGCGGGACCGGTTGCGGCTGGTCAGGGAGGAGCTGCTGGCGAGCGGGTGCGAGGATGCGAGGGCGGCGGCGGAGATCGTCGGTGGTGCGCTGCGCGTGCCCCTGTGAGCGATTCCTTGCGACCCATGGACTGCTGCGATATTGCCACCAAGTAATCGCCTACCGGTCGGAAGGTGGCAAGAAACGTGCAGTGGACGAAATTAAGCGAACAAGCCGTCTATGAGAACCGCTGGTTCCAGGTCAACCTCGCGGACGTCGAACTCCCCGACGGCCGCCGCCTCGACCACTATCTGATCCGGCTCCGCCCGGTCGCCGCCGCGACCGCCGTCAACGCCTCCGACGAGGTCCTGCTGCTCTGGCGCCATCGCTTCATCACCGACAGCTGGGGCTGGGAACTCGCCGCCGGCGTCGTGGAGGACGGCGAGGAGATCGAGGCCGCCGCCGCCCGCGAGATGGAGGAGGAGACCGGCTGGCGCCCCGGCCCGCTGTGCCCGCTGCTCACCGTCGAGCCCTCGAACGGCCTCAGCGACGCCCGCCACCACCTCTACTGGAGCGAGGAGGCCACCTGGACCGGGCCGCCGTGCGACGCCTTCGAGTCCTCGCGCCTGGAGTGGGTCCCGCTCAAGCTCGTCCCCGACCTGATCGCGCGGGGCCAGGTCCCGGCCGCCAACACGGCCGCCGGGCTGCTGATGCTGCACCACCTGCGGCTCGGCTGAGTCCGGAGCACACCGTGCGCGAGAAAGCCGGACGGCCCGTACCTGTGCGGTGGTACGGGCCGTCCGATCGGCACTCCCGGGGTCTCAGGAGTGGCGTGTGGGGGGTGGCGGTGCCTCAGGAGTACGGGTAGAAGCCCGAGCCGGTCTTGCGGCCCAGCCGGCCCGCGTCCACCATGCGCTGGAGCAGCGGGGGAGCGGCGTACAGCGGCTCCTTGTACTCGGCGTACATCGAGTCGGCGATCGACGCGATCGTGTCCAGACCGATCAGGTCCGAGAGCTTCAGCGGGCCCATCGGGTGGGCGCAGCCGAACTCCATGCCGTTGTCGATGTCCTCACGGCTCGCGATGCCCGACTCGAACATCCGGATCGCGGAGAGCAGGTAGGGCACGAGCAGCGCGTTCACCACGAAGCCCGAGCGGTCCTGGGCGCGGATCGCGTGCTTGCCGAGCACCTTCTCGGCGAACAGTTGCGCCCGGCTGATCGTGCCCTCGGAGGTGGTGAGGGCGGGGATCAGCTCGACGAGCTTCTGCACGGGCGCCGGGTTGAAGAAGTGGATGCCGATGACGTTGTCGGGGCGAGAGGTCGCCACCGCCAGCTTCACCAGCGGGATGGAGGAGGTGTTCGAGGCCAGGATGGCGTCCGGCCGGGTCACCACCTGGTCGAGCACCTGGAAGATCTCGGTCTTGACCTGCTCGTTCTCCACGACGGCCTCGATCACGAGGTCGCGGTCGGCGAACTCGCCCAGGTCGGTGGTGAAGCTGAGCCGGGCGAGCGCCTGGTCGCGCTCCTCCTCGCTGATCTTGCCGCGTTCGGCGGCCTTCGTGAGCGAGTTGGTCAGCCGCGTGCGGCCGAGCTCCAGCGCCTCGCCGGTGGTCTCGGCGACCTTCACCTCGAGCCCGCTGCGGGCACACACCTCCGCGATGCCCGCGCCCATCTGGCCGCAGCCCACCACTCCGACGCGCTCAATGTCGGCCATGGAGTCCGTCACCTCGTGCCTTTCGCTCTGTGCTGGCGGCGGGCCCGTGTGATTCCGGTGCGTCCGCCTCGACCCCACGACGTTACTCCCGACACGCCCGATGATCGATCGTTCTGGGGTGGGCATGCTGTCCGATGGGCTGTGACGTATCCGATAGCGAGGGGTGACAAATGCCGCGGATCGGTAGAAGAGGGTTTGTGGCGGGGGCAGCGCTGGCCGCGTGGGGGCTCGGGGCCGGGGACGCCGGAGCCGCGGGGGACGCGTGCGGGCCCGCCGACGAGCGTGCGGGCGGGCGCGCGGGTGGCGATCGCCGGGCGGAGGAGTTCCGGGGCATGTGGGTCGCGACGATCACCAATCGGGACTTCCCGTCCCGGCCGGGCCTCACGGCCGCCGAGCAGCGCGCCGAGCTGACCGGCCTGCTCGACCTCGCGGTACGGCGCCGGATGACCGCGGTCGTCCTCCAGGTCCGGCCCTCGGCCGACGCCCTGTGGCCCTCTCCGTACGAGCCGTGGGCCCAGTGCCTCACCGGCGTCCAGGGCGCCGACCCGGGCTGGGACCCGCTCGGCACCGCCGTGACCGAGGCGCACGCGCGCGGCCTGGAACTGCACGCCTGGTGCAACCCGTACCGCGTCGCCAACCACTCGGACCCGTCACGGCTGGCCCCGGGCCACCCGGTGCGGCGCCACCCCGAGTGGGCCCTCGTCCACGACGGGAAGCTGCTCTACAACCCGGGACTCCCCGAGGTCCGGCGGCACGTCCAGGACGCCATGCTCGACGCCGTGCGCCGCTACGACATCGACGCGCTGCACTGGGACGACTACTTCTACCCCTATCCGGTCGCCGGGCAGACCATCGCCGACGACGACGCGTACGCGCGCTACGGGGCCGGGTTCGCGGACCGGGCGGCCTGGCGGCGGAACAACGTCGACCTGCTGGTGCAGGAGACGGCGACCCGGATCAAGGAGGTCAAGCCGGGGGTCGCCTTCGGGATCAGCCCCTTCGGGGTCTGGCGCAACGCCGACACCGATCCGGAGGGCTCGGACACCCGCGGCGGACAGAGCTACGACGACCTGTACGCCGACACCCGTCGCTGGGTCCGCGAGGGCTGGCTCGACCACGTGATCCCGCAGCTCTACTGGAACATCGGCTACGAGGCCTGTGACTACGCCAAGCTGGTGCCCTGGTGGGACGCGGTGGTCCGCGGCACCGGCGTGCGGCTCTACCTCGGCGAGGCGCTCTACAAGGTCGGCGACCCGGCGCAGCCGGCCGCCTGGCAGGACCCGGCGGAGCTGTCCCGGCACGTGCGGCTCGCCCGGACGTACGCCACCGTCGGCGGCCACTGCTACTTCGCGGCCCGCGAGGTGGCGAAGGATCCGCTGGGCGCGCTGACGTCCGCCGTCGACGCCTAGCGCCGCGTCGACGCCCGGCGCCGCGTCAGCGGCGGGACCGCCGGGGGCTCACTGACCCCCGGCCTCCGGACGGTGGCGGACGGTGGTGTCGGGGCCCGGCAGCACCACGGCCTCGTGGCCGTCGTCGTCGAACTTCACGCGGAACGGGGGGTTGCCGTTCTCGCCCATGACCTGCACGACCTCGGCGGTACGTTCGTGCTGGCCGACCGTACGGCCGTGCACCACCAGCCTGTCGCCCTTGGACGCACGCATCGGTGACCTCCTCGCGGCTGGGCTTGCCCTACTCGGAGTCTACGTCTGCCATTGTGACGTGCCTCTCAGCTCTTCGCCCGCTGGGTCACCGCGATGCAGACCAGGACGCCGACGGCCGCGAGCGGCGCGGCGGGAGCCAGATCCTCGCCGAGCACGGTCACCGACCAGACGAGGGTCAGCAGCGGCTGGGCGAGCTGGAGCTGGCTGGCGCGCGGGATGCCGATCGCGGCCATGCCCCGGTACCAGACGTACAGGCCGAAGAAGGTCGAGCCGGCCGCGACCCACAGCAGCCCGACGACGCCGTGCGCGGTGAGGTGCACCGGCTCGTGCGCGAGGGCCACGACCGCGGCCGCGGCCATCAGCGGCAGGCACAGCACCAGCGCCCAGCCGATCACCTGCCAGCCCGGCATGAGCTTCGCGAGCCGCCCGCCCTCGGTGTAGCCGGCGGCGCACACCAGCAGGGCGCCGAAGAGGTACAGGTCGCCGGTCGACAGCGCGCCGCCGCTCTGCTGGAGGGTGAACGCGAGCACGACGACCGCGCCGGCGACGGCCGCGATCCAGAACGTACGGGACGGGCGCCGGCCGGTACGGATCGCGGCGAACGTCGCCGTGGTGAGCGGCAGCAGGCCCACGACCACGGCCGCGTGCGAGGTCGTCGAGGTCTGCAGCGCCAGCGTCGTGAGCAGCGGGAAGCCCACCACGACCCCGCCCCCGACGACGGCGAGCCCGGCCCAGTGGCGGCGCTCCGGCAGCGGCACCCGGCCGGTCAGCAGAAAGGCGCCCGCGATCAGCGCGGCGAGCACCGAGCGGACGGCGACCAACGACCAGGGGCCGAAGCTCTCCAGGCCCCACACGGTGGACGGGAAGGTGAGGGAGAAGCAGACCACGCCGAGCGCGGCGAGCAGGGTGCCCGTGTTCACGGCGGGGCGGGTACCGGTAGCGGTGACCGCTATCGTGCTCGGGCTGGTAGCGCTATTCTGTGCTGTCATGCAACAGCGTAGCAGTGTCGATGAACTGACGGTATTGCTGAAAGCGGAGCTCGACCGCTACTCACCTGGTGAGAAGCTGCCGTCGAGTCGTGCCCTCGTCGAGCGCCACCACGTCTCCCCGGTCACCGTCACCCGCGCCCTCGCCCAGCTCGCCGCCGAAGGCCTCGTCGTCACCCGCCCCGGCGCCGGCGCCTACCGCGCCGAGACCCGGGCCGCCACGCCCGCCACCGGCGACACCTCCTGGCAGCAACTCGCCCTCAGCGCCGACACCGGGGCGGGCGGCGACGCCGTCCCGCGCGCCGTCGACGCGTCCGGCCTCCTCGTCACCCTGGCCACGCCCCCGACCGGAGTCATCGAGTTCAACGGCGGCTACCTCCACCCCGGCCTCCAGCCCGAACGCGCCCTCGCCGCCGCCCTCGCCCGGGCCGGCCGCCGCCCCGGCGCCTGGGGCCGCCCGCCCGCCGACGGACTGCCGGAACTGCGCGCCTGGTTCGCCCGGGAGATCGGCGGCGGCGTCACCGCGGCCGAGGTCCTCGTCACCGCGGGCGGCCAGTCCGCCCTCACCACCGCCCTGCGCGCGCTCGGCGCGCCCGGCACCCCCGTCCTCGTCGAATCGCCCACCTACCCCGGCATGCTGGCCGTCGCCCGCGCCGCCGGCCTGCGGCCCGTGCCCGTGCCCACCGACGCCGACGGCATCCGCCCCGACCTCCTCGAAGCCGCCTTCCGCGCCACCGGCGCGCGCGTCGTCGTCTGCCAGCCGCTCTTCCAGAACCCCACCGGCGCCGCGCTCCCCGTCGAACGGCGGGCCGCCGTCGTCCGCATCGCCCGCGCCGCCGGCGCCTTCGTCGTCGAGGACGACTTCGCCCGCCGTCTCGTCCACGAGGACGCCGGCCCGCTGCCGCCGACCCTCGCGGCCGACGACCCCGACGGCGTCGTCGTCCACGTCTGCTCGCTCACCAAGATCACCTCCGCGAGCCTCCGCGTCGGCGCGCTCGCCGCCCGCGGCCCCGTCCTCGAACGGCTCCGCGCCATCCAGGTCGTCGACAGCTTCTTCGTGCCGCGCCCGCTCCAGGAGACCGCCCTCGAACTCGTCGGGTCGCCGGCCTGGAGCCGCCATCTGCGGGCCGTCTCCCAGGAGCTGAAGAGCCGCCGCGACACCATGACCGCCGCCGTCGCCCGCCACCTCCCCGAACTCGACCTGCCCCACATCCCCTCCGGCGGCTACCACCTCTGGCTGCGCCTCCCCGACACCCTCCCCGAAGCCGCCCTCCTCCCCACCGCCCTGCGCACCGGCGTCGCCGTCGCCCCCGGCCGCCCCTACTTCGCCGCCGAGCCGCCCGCCGGCCACATCCGGCTGAGTTTCGCGGGTGTCGCGGGACCCGCGGAGATCATCGAGGGCGTGCGGAGGCTGCGGACCGCCATCGACGAGCTGGCGGGGTGAGAGCGGGGCGGGGCCGGCGGCCGTCCCGGGTGCCGCCCCGCCCCTTGCCCGGACGCGACCGCGCCCGTGGCAAATTCACCTGACACGGGACCGCGGTCCTGGAACCCTGCGCCCATGACCGACATCATCGACCCCGCACCCGCCGCCGGACCTGTCATGCACGGGGCGTACGAGATCTCAGCCGACCCCGCCCGCATCGACGCCGACGTCGTCCACCGGTGGCTCTCCACCGACGCGTACTGGGCGCTGGGCCGATCCCGGGAGAAGCAGGACCGCGCCATCGCCGGCTCCCTCAACTTCGGCGCCTACGACACGGAGACCGGCGCCATGGCCGCCTACGCCCGGATCGTCACCGACTACGCCACCTTCGCCTGGCTCTGCGACGTCTACGTCGACCGCCCCGCCCGCGGCACCGGACTCGGCACCGCGCTCGTCGCCGCCGTCCGCGACCACCTCGCCCCGGTCGGACTGCGCCGCATCCTGCTCGTCACCACCGACGCCCACGGCGTCTACGAGAAGGTCGGATTCACGCCACTGCAGAATCCGGACAAGTGGATGGCACTCGGGCAGCAGTGACCGCCTGACCGGGCCGGCCCCGCCGACAACCCCTTGACCAGCGGCGCCACCGGCCTCACGATCCCGCCATGGGTCTTCGGGTCACGCTGGTCGCGGCGGCACGCAGCTCCTCCCTGCTCGCCGAACGCTTCGACGACGACCGGCCGCTCGACGAGGCCGGCTGGTACGAGGTGCAGCTCGCCGCGCCACGGCTGATTCCGCTCGGCGCGGCCGAGCTCCGCTACTGCTCCCCGACGCCCCGCAGCCGCGCCACCGGCACCGCCCTCGGCTACGCGCCGCTCGCCCAGCCGGCCCTCCGCGACTGCGACATGGGCCGCTGGCGCGGCCTCACCCTCGCCGAGGTCGCCGCCCTCGAACCCGGCGCCGTCGACACCTGGCTCAGCGACCCGCGCACCGCCCCGCACGGCGGCGAGACGCTGCTCTCCTTCATCACGCGCGTGGGCGGCTGGCTCGACACCCGGCCCGCCGACGACGGCGTCGCCATCGTGGCCGTCGCCGAGCCGGCGGTGGTGCGCGCCGCCCTCGTCTACGCGCTGAAGGCCCCGCCCGCGACGTACTGGAACGTGGACGTCCGCCCCTTGTCGACGGTGACCCTGACGGGCGGCCCGGGCGTGTGGCACCTGCAGCTGGCGGCGGCCGTCTCGTAGCACCGGCGGGCGGTGGGTGGCCCGAGGGCCGTCCGTCATGCGCCCCGCACCGGCTAGCCTGGTGCCACGATGAACCGTTTGACCACGTCATGGGGCACCTTCCCGCTCACCCGCCACCCGGCAGACCCGCGCGACCCGCTGCGTGCCTGGGACGCGGCCGACGAGTACCTCCTCGACCACCTCGCCGAGACCGGCACCGACCTCTCCGGGACCGTCGTGGTCGTCGGCGACCGCTGGGGCGCCCTCGTCACCGCGCTCGCGGCGGCCGGGGCCGGTGAGCTGGCGCAGATCTCCGACTCGTACCTCGGACGCACCGCGACCGCCGAGAACCTGGCCCGCTCGGGGGCCGCCCCCGAGGCCGTGCGCCTGCTCACGACGCAGGACCCGCCGCCCGAGCGTGTCGACGTGCTCCTCGTCCGCGTCCCGAAGAGCCTGGCGCTCCTGGAGGACCAGCTGCACCGGCTCGCCCCCGCCGTGCACGAGGGCACCGTGATCGTCGGCACCGGGATGGTGAAGGAGATCCACACCTCGACGCTGGGCCTGTTCGAGACGATCCTCGGCCCGACCCGGACCTCCCTCGCCGTGAAGAAGGCCCGGCTGATCCACACGACGCCGGATCCGGCTCGCGTACGGGACGCCAATCCCTGGCCGTACGCGTACGAGCTGCCGGGCGACGCCCCGGGCCGGCTCGCCGGGCGGACCGTGGTCAACCAGGCCGGCGTCTTCTGCGCCGACCGCCTCGACATCGGCACGCGGTTCTTCCTGCAGCACCTCCCGACCGGTCTCGGCTCCGCCCGGGTCGTCGACCTCGGCTGCGGCAACGGCGTCGTCGGCCTCGCGGTCGCCCTCGCCGAGCCCGACGCGGAGCTGCTCTTCACCGACGAGTCGTACCAGGCCGTCGCCTCCGCCGAGGAGAACTTCCGCAACCACGCGGGGGAGGGGCGCAAGGCCGAGTTCCGGGTCGGGGACGGGCTCGCCGACGCGGCGCCCGGCTCCGTGGACCTGGTGCTCAACAACCCGCCGTTCCACAGCCACCAGGCGACCACCGACCGCACCGCCCGCCGGATGTTCGCCGACGCCCGCCGGGCCCTGCGGCCCGGCGGAGAGCTGTGGGTGGTCGGCAACCGGCACCTCGGCTACCACGTCACCCTGCGGCGGATCTTCGGGAACAGCGAACTCGTCGCGAGCGACCCGAAGTTCGTGATCCTCAGGGCTGTGAAGCGGGACGTCAGGCGAGGGTGACCAGGTCCCGGTAGCCCTCGTTCCACAGGTCCTCCGCCGCGTCCGGCAGCACGAGCACCCGCTCCGGACGCAGCGCGTCGATCGCGCCCTCGTCGTGCGTGACCATGACGATCGCGCCCGGGTACGTGCCGACGGCGGCCAGGACCTCGTCGCGCGAGGCCGGGTCCAGGTTGTTCGTCGGCTCGTCGAGGAGCAGGACGTTCGCGCCCGAGTGGACCAGGCCCGCCAGCGCGAGCCGGGTCTTCTCGCCGCCCGACAGAACCCCGGCCGGCTTGTCGGCGTCGTCGCCCCGGAACAGGAACGCGCCGAGGACGCGACGAACCTCGCCGTCGTCGAGGTGCGGGGCGGCGGCGGCCAGGTTCTCGCGGACCGTGCGGGCCGGGTCGAGCGTCTCGTGCTCCTGCGCGAAGTAGCCGAGCCGCAGCCCGTGCCCGTGGACGACGCGGCCCGCGTCCGGCGTCTCCTGCCCGGCCAGCAGACGGAGCAGCGTCGTCTTGCCCGCGCCGTTGAGCCCGAGCACGACAAGGCGGCTGCCCCGGTCCACCGCGAGGTCCACCCCGTCCAGGACCGGGCGCCCGCCCCCGTACCCCTTGGTGAGCGACACCGCGCCCAGCGGCGTACGGCCGCACGGCGCCGGCTCCGGAAGGCGGATGCGGGCCACCTGCTCGGTGCGCCGGACCGCCTCCAGGCCGTCCAGGAGGCGGTCGGCGCGGCGCGCCATGCTGCGCGCGGTGACCGAGGTCGACGTGCGGGCCTTCATCTTCTCCGCCTGCGCGTGCAGCGCCGCCGCCTTGCGCTCGGCGTTGGCGCGCTCGCGGGTACGGCGCCGCTCGTCCGCGTCCCGCTGCGTGAGGTAGGTGGCCCAGCCGGTGTTGTGGACGTCGACCGTCGCGCGCTGCGGATCGAGGTGGAAGACCCGGTTGACGGTGGCCTCGATCAGTTCGAGGTCATGGCTGATGAGCACCAGACCGCCCTGGTGGGCGGCGAGATGGCCGCGCAGCCAGGCGACCGAGTCCGCGTCCAGGTGGTTGGTCGGCTCGTCGAGCAGCAGCGTGCCCTCCCGGCCGTGGCCCGCGAACAGGATCCGGGCCAGCTCGACCCGTCGCTTCTGCCCGCCGGACAGCGTGCCGACGGGCCGGCCCATCACGTCGGCCGGCAGCCCGAGGCCCGCGGCCACCCGCGCCGCCTCGGCCTCCGCCGCGTACCCGCCGCACGCCTCGAACGCGGCCTCGGCCCGTGCGTACGCCGCCATGGCCTTGTCGTCGGCGGCCGCGGCGAGCCGGTCGGCGGCCTCGTGCAGCCTGCGCACGGCCACGTCCATTCCCCGCGCGGACAGGATCCGGTCGGTGACGGAGAGGTCGGGGTCGGCGGCGCGCGAGTCCTGCGCCAGATGCGCGACGGGACCGGTGCGCGTCACGCGCCCGGCGGCCGGCGCGCGCAGCCCGGCCAGGGTGTGCAGCAGGGTGGTCTTGCCGGCCCCGTTGCGGCCGACGAGGCCGATCCGGTCGCCGGGCGCGACGGTGAAGGAGATCTCGGACAGCAGGAGACGGGCGCCGACGCGCACGTCGACACCACGGATGGTGATCATGGGATGACGCTCCGAACAAGCTTGAGGACACACGGGTGGCGTGGAAGCGGGTCCTGTAGCTAGGAGATTCGGGGCGTAGACATGGGATCGAGGGTACGAGGGAGGGGCGTCGGCCGCATCCGCTTTTCGCCGGAGCCGCCGCCGCGCGCCGGCGCGGCCCCGCGCCGAGACGGTGCGGCGGCCCGAAGACGGCCGGGCGGCCGGGATGGTCGGCCGTCGGTCCGTTGACGCCCGCCGCCCGGCGCGACGTGACACCGGGCTTTGCATAAAACTGCGAGAGCTCGTATAGTCATGCCATCTATGAGGAGGGTTTCGATGACGGTACGAGCAGCAGTCGCGGGCGCGAGCGGATACGCGGGCGGAGAGCTCCTGCGCCTCCTCCTCGCCCACCCCGAGGTCGAGATCGGCACCCTGACCGGCCACTCCAACGCCGGTCAGCGGCTCGGCGGCCTCCAGCCGCACCTGCTGCCGCTCGCCGACCGGGTGCTCGCCGAGACCACCCCCGAGGCCCTCGCCGGCCATGACGTCGTCTTCCTGGCCCTGCCGCACGGACAGTCCGCCGCCGTCGCCGAGCAGCTCGGCCCGGACGTCCTCGTCGTCGACATGGGCGCCGACTTCCGGCTCGAGGACGCGGCCGACTGGGAGGCCTTCTACGGCTCCCCGCACGCCGGCACCTGGCCGTACGGCCTCCCCGAACTGCCGGGTGCCCGCGCCGCGCTGGAGGGGTCCAAGCGCATCGCGGTGCCCGGTTGCTACCCCACCGCCGTGTCGCTCGCGCTCTTCCCGGCGTACGCGGGCGGGCTCGCCGAACCCGAGGCCGTGATCGTCGCCGCCTCCGGCACCTCCGGCGCCGGCAAGGCCGCCAAGCCGCACCTGCTCGGCAGCGAGGTCATGGGCAACATGTCCCCGTACGGCGTCGGCGGCGGCCACCGGCACACCCCCGAGATGATCCAGAACCTCAGCGCGGCGGCGGGCGAGCGGGTCACCGTCTCCTTCACGCCCACCCTCGCGCCGATGCCCCGCGGCATCCTCGCCACCTGCTCGGCCACCGCCAGGCCCGGCGTCACCGCCGAGAGCCTGCGCGCCGCGTACCAGAAGGCGTACGCCGACGAGCCGTTCGTCCACCTCCTCCCCGAGGACCAGTGGCCGGCCACGGCCTCCGTCTACGGTTCCAACGCCGTTCACGTGCAGGTCGCGTACGACGAGGCCGCCAACCGGATCATCGTGATCAGCGCCATCGACAACCTCACCAAGGGCACCGCCGGCGGCGCGGTGCAGAGCATGAACATCGCCCTCGGACTCCCCGAGGACACGGGACTCTCCACGATTGGAGTCGCTCCATGAGCGTCACCGCAGCGAAGGGATTCACGGCCGCGGGCATCGCGGCCGGGATCAAGCAGAACGGCAATCCGGACCTGGCCCTCGTGGTCAACACCGGGCCGCGCCGCGCCGCCGCGGGAGTCTTCACCTCCAACCGCGTCAAGGCCGCCCCGGTCCTCTGGTCCCAGCAGGTCCTCGCCGACGGCGAGCTGACCGCCGTCGTCCTCAACTCCGGCGGCGCCAACGCCTGCACCGGCCCGCAGGGCTTCCAGGACACGCACGCCACCGCCGAGAAGGTCGCCGAGGTCCTCACCAAGGCAGGCCGTGAGACCGGCGCCGGCGAGGTCGCCGTCGCCTCCACCGGTCTCATCGGCGTCCTGCTCCCCATGGACAAGCTGCTCCCGGGCGTCGAGCAGGCCGCGGCCGAGCTCTCCGAGCACGGCGGCGAGAAGGCCGCCATCGCCATCAAGACCACCGACACCGTCCACAAGACGTCGGTGGTCCAGAAGGACGGCTGGACCGTCGGCGGCATGGCCAAGGGCGCGGGCATGCTCGCCCCCGGCCTCGCCACCATGCTCGTCGTCCTCACCACCGACGCCGACGTCGACGCCACCGGCCTCGACGCGGCCCTGCGCCACGCCACCCGGCTCACCTTCGACCGGGTCGACTCCGACGGCTGCATGTCCACCAACGACACCGTGCTGCTCCTCGCCTCCGGTGCCGCCGGCGTCACCCCGGCGCAGGACGAGTTCGCCCAGGCCGTCCAGGACGTCTGCGCCGACCTCGCCCGCCAGCTCATCGGCGACGCCGAGGGCGCCAGCAAGGACATCCGGATCGAGGTGATCAACGCGGCCACGGAGGACGACGCCGTCGAGGTCGGCCGGTCCATCGCCCGCAACAACCTGCTCAAGTGCGCCATCCACGGCGAGGACCCCAACTGGGGCCGGGTGCTCTCAGCCATCGGCACCACCTCCGCCGCCTTCGAGCCGGACAGCCTCAACGTCGCCATCAACGGCGTCTGGGTCTGCCGGAACGGCTCCGTCGGCGAGGACCGCGAGCTGGTCGACATGCGCTACCGGGAGGTCGTCATCACCGCCGACCTCGCCGCCGGGTCCGAGACCGCCGTCATCTGGGCCAACGACCTCACCGCCGACTACGTCCACGAGAACAGCGCCTACTCGTCATGAGCGATCCCAAGAACCCGGGCGCGAACCCGGCCGCGCGGAAGCACACCGCCCTCCCCAAGGCGCAGACCCTCATCGAGGCGCTGCCCTGGCTCACCCGCCACCACGGCAAGACGGTCGTCATCAAGTTCGGCGGCAACGCCATGATCGACGAGGACCTCAAGGCCGCCTTCGCCCAGGACGTCGTCTTCCTGCGCCACGCCGGCCTCAAGCCGGTCGTCGTGCACGGCGGCGGCCCGCAGATCAGCGCCGCGCTCGACAGGCACGGCATCGTCAGCGAGTTCAAGGCCGGCCTGCGCGTCACCACCGAGGAGGCCATGGACGTCGTACGGATGGTGCTCGCCGGCCAGGTCCAGCGCGAGCTGGTCAACCTGCTGAACCAGCACGGTCCGCTCGCCGTCGGCCTCACCGGCGAGGACGCCCACACCATCACCGCCGTCAAGCACCTGCCGGAGATCGACGGCGAGACCGTCGACATCGGCCGGGTCGGCGAGATCACCCACATCGACACCGGCGCGATCGAGGCCCTCCTCGCCGACGGGCGCATCCCCGTCGTCTCCTCCATCGCCCGCTCCCAGGACGACGACCATGTCTACAACGTCAATGCTGATACGGCGGCTGCGGCACTCGCTGCTGCGCTGGGCGCCGAGACACTGATGGTGCTGACCGACGTCGAGGGCCTCTACGAGGACTGGCCCAACAGCGA
This sequence comes from Streptomyces sp. NPDC003943, assembly GCF_053605265.1. NCBI lineage: Bacteria > Bacillati > Actinomycetota > Actinomycetes > Kitasatosporales > Streptomycetaceae > Streptomyces > Streptomyces sp. NPDC003943. The sequence goes on from NZ_JBSGIW010000056.1 coordinate 22,903, forward strand.
CGAGGTCATCAGCCGGCTCACCGCGAGCCAGCTGGAGAAGCTGCTGCCCGAGCTCTCCAGCGGCATGGTCCCCAAGATGGAGGGCTGCCTGCACGCCGTCCGCAACGGCGTGCACACCGCCCGGGTCATCGACGGCCGGGTGCAGCACTCGATCCTGCTGGAGATCTTCACCGACGAGGGCATCGGCACGATGGTCGTGCCGGACGGGACGACGGACGGGACCAAGGGGGACGCGAAATGAGCAACCAGGACCTGACCCAGCGGTGGCAGGGCTCGCTGATGGACAACTACGGCACGCCCCGGCTGCCGCTCGTCCGCGGCGAGGGCGCCAGGGTCTGGGACGCCGACGGCAACGAGTACCTCGACTTCGTCGGCGGCATCGCCGTCAACGCCCTCGGCCACGCCCACCCGGCCGTCGTCGACGCCGTGTCGAAGCAGATCGCCTCCCTCGGCCACGTCTCCAACCTCTTCGTCGCCGAACCCCCGGTCGCCCTCGCCGAGAAGCTGCTCCAGCTCTTCGGCCGGCCCGGCAAGGTGTTCTTCTGCAACTCCGGCGCCGAGGCCAACGAGGCCGCCTTCAAGCTCGGCCGGCTCACCGGCCGCCGGCACATGGTCGCCACCACCGGCGGCTTCCACGGCCGGACCATGGGCTCCCTCGCGCTCACCGGCCAGCCCGGCAAGCAGGGCCCGTTCCAGCCGCTGCCCGGCGACGTCACGCACGTGCCGTACGGGGACGCGGACGCCCTGCGCGCCGCCGTCACCGAGGAGACGGCCTTCGTCATCATCGAGCCCGTCCAGGGCGAGAACGGCGTCGTCGTCCCGCCCGCCGGCTATCTGAAGGCCGCCCGCGAGATCACCCGCGCCACCGGCACCCTGCTCGTCCTCGACGAGGTGCAGACCGGCGTCGGCCGCTGCGGCACCTGGTTCGAGCACCAGGCCCACGAAGGCGTCGACCCCGACATCGTCACCCTCGCCAAGGGCCTCGGCGGCGGCCTCCCGCTCGGCGCGACCGTCGCCTTCGGCCCGGCCGCGGAGCTCTTCACGCCCGGCCACCACGGCACCACCTTCGGCGGCAACCCGGTCGCCTGCGCCGCCGGACTCGCCGTCCTGGACACCCTCGGCGGCGACGCCGTCCTCGACGAGGTGAAGCGGCTCGGCGAGAAACTGCGCGACGGAATCGAGGGTCTCGGCCACCCGCTGGTCTCCCATGTCCGTGGCTCGGGCCTGCTCCTGGGTATCGTGCTCACCGAGTCCCTCGCGCCGCAGGTGCAGCAGGCGGCTCAGGACGCCGGTCTCCTGGTGAACGCGCCCGCCCCCGATGTCGTACGGCTCATGCCGCCGCTGATCGTCGGAGACGCGGTGGTGGACGCCTTCCTGCGGGCTCTGCCCGGCGTCCTCGACGTGGTGTACGGGGAAGGACGAACCGGAGAATGAGACGACGATGACCGACGCGCAGGAACACGAACACGCCGGGCCGTCCGTTCCGCAGACCCGCACCGCCCGCCACCGCAGGATCGTCGACATCCTCAACCGGCAGCCGGTGCGCTCGCAGAGCCAGCTGGCCAAGCTCCTCGCGGACGACGGACTGAGCGTCACCCAGGCGACGCTCTCCCGCGACCTCGACGAGCTCGGCGCGGTGAAGATCCGCAACACGGGCGGCGAACTGATCTACGCGGTGCCCAGCGAGGGCGGCTTCCGCACCCCGCAGGCCCCGCTCGGCGAGTCCGCCAAGGAGGAGCGGATGCGCCGCCTCTCCGGCGAACTGCTGATCTCCGCCGAGGCGTCCGCCAACCTGGTGGTGCTGCGCACCCCGCCGGGCGCCGCCCAGTTCCTCGCGTCGGCCATCGACCAGGCCGAACTGAACGCGATCCTCGGCACGATCGCGGGTGACGACACGCTGCTGCTCATCTCCCGCGACCCGACCGGCGGGCAGGCGCTCGCCGACCACCTGCTGCGCCTCGCGCAGAAGGAGCGCTGACGCGGCCCAGCCGCTCAGTACCGCGTGATCGCCGTCGGCCCGCCCCGCGTGCCGACGGCGATGTGCGGCCGGCGGGCCGGATCCGCCCAGGCCAGGATCCGGCGCATCGCCTCCGCCGGCACGGACACACAACCGGCCGTCGCCCCGCGCCCGTTCACGTGCAGGAAGATCCCGGCGCCGCGCCCGCGCACCGGACGGGCGTAGTTGAAGCCGATGACGAGCGCGTGCGCGTACTGCGTGCGGTACGCCGACAGGTGCTCCGCCTCGGCGGCCCGGCAGTCCCGGGGCAGCCCCTCCACCCAGCGGTTGTACGAGGCCGACGCGTTGTCCTGGCACCACCAGGACCGCTCGGTGACCCGCGCGTACCCGTACGCCGTCCCGGCGGGCGCGGGCGCGGTCCCGAAGGCGTACGGGAGCCCGTAGAGCCCGGTCGGCGTGGTGTTCGTGCCCTGGCGCCGGGTCGTCCCCTCGGCCAGCCCGTTCGCCCCGAAGCGCGCGGGCGCGGATCCCGCCCTGACCCACCGGCCGCCGCGCCGGTCCCACCAGGTGAGGGTCCCGGCCGTGGTGCCGGTGTCCGCGGCCTCGGCCGTGATCAGCTGCGAGCCGCCGCCGGTGTGCGCCATCCGCGCGGGGAGGGGAGCGGGCGGCTGGGCGAGCGGGAACAGCAGCGCGCCGAGCGCCAGAAGGGTACGCATGGCGGCGACGCTAGGCGCCCCGACAGGGCTCCGCCACGCTACTGACCCGGGCGGGGGAGCGGCGGCAGCGGGAGCGGCAGCGCGGGCAGCCCGTCCAGGCTGGTCGCCACGTGGTCCTTGCGGGCGCAGTACGCGTCGAACTCCTCCTCCGTCTTGCGGTTGAAGTAGTCCGCGTGCAGCTGCCGGTCCTCCTGGTACTCCATCAGCGGCACGGCGTAGCCGCAGGCGTCGCTGACCCGCCGGGCGTGCACCACGACGATCGCCCGCACGCCACCCTGCCCCTCGACCGCCTCGGCCGGGAAGCGGGCGAACAGCCCGGCGAAGCGCGGGTCGTCCCGGAGCACCACCTCGCCCGTGCCGTGCACCCGCACCACGGTCGGCGGCCCGGAGAACGCCGTCCACATGAGCGTGATCCGCCCGTTGCCCGGCTCCCGCAGATGCGCCAGCGTCTCGGCGCCGCTGCCACCGAAGTCCACGTAGGCCAGGGTCAGTTCGTCGAGCACGACGAGCGTGCCCTGGCGGCCCTTGGGGGAGAGGTTCACATGGCCGTCGCCCGCGAGGGGCGCGGTGGCGGTGAAGAAGACCGGCTGGGCCTCGATGAAGGCGCGGAGACGTCCGTCGATGCGTTCATACGTTTTTCCCATGTGACGGATTATCGGTTTCCCCGGCCGTGCGCTGCGGGCCGTTTCACCTGTCGGGCGCGGCACCATCGGCACCGCCCGGCTGCCGGCCCGGCGTTCGCCCCGGAGGACGCGCGTGGTGCTCGGCGCGGTCAGCCGCGTCATCTGCTCCGCGACGGGGTGCGGCCCTCCTCGACGCCGAGTGCCCGTCGCACCCGCGCCCGCAGCACCGGATCCGGGTCCGCGAGGAGCCGCCGGGCCGTCTCCCGGTACGCGGCGGAGCCGTGCTCGCGCAGCAGCCGCAGCGCCCGGACGCGGACGTGCACCGGCCGGCCCGGCCGGGTGCGGCGCAGCAGCTCCGCCTCCGGCAGTCGGTCCGCCCACGGCAGCAGGGCCCGCGCCGCCTCCCGTACGACTCCGGGCGCGGGGTCGTCGAGCAGCGGCAGCAGCCGGGTGAAGTCCGCCTCGAAGGCGCGCAGGCCCATGACGGCGGAGGCGCGCACCGGCGCCCGCTCGTGCCCGGCCAGCTCCCACAGCACCGTCACGTCCTCCTTCCGGTCGCCGCACTCGGCGAGCCCGAGCGGCGCCCGGTCGGGCACGGTCGCCGGATCCGCGCAGGCGGCCCGGTAGAGCGGCAGAGGATCACGGACGTCCTGGCGGAGCGTCCAGCGGGCGCAGGCCCGTACGAGACCCGACCGGTCGTACAGGAACGGCTCCGCCTCCGCAGCCCGGCCGGCCTTCCGCAGCGCGATCACCCCGGCCGAGCGCACCGCGCCGGAGCGCGCGCCGAGCAGCAGCGGCAGCGTCTCGTCGGGCACGCCCACGGCGAGCGCGGCGTCGGTGGCCCGGTTCCGTACGGCCGCGTCGTCGTCGTACGCGGCGATCCGGGCCAGCTCGCGCGCGCCGAGCAGGCCGCGCTCGATCGCCACGGCGAACGCGAGTCGTCGGGTGGGGCGGTCCCGGTTGAGGTAGAGGGCGGTGACGGTGGCGGGCGGGACGGAGCGCAGGGCGTCCTGGAGGAGGGCCACGCCCTCGCCGCCGCGCAGTCGGCCCTTCAGTCGGAGGATCACCGGGGCGGTCGTGCCGAGGGTGGCGGCGTCCGCAACGGGCAGGGCCGCGGCCAGGACCTCACGGGCCCGGTCCCGTACCGGAGCGGCCCAGTCGGTGGCGCGGACGGCGACCAGGGGCAGGACGGCGGGGCGGCGGGCGGCGTGCGGCAGGGCGGCTTCGCGGATGAGGCCGCTGGGGTCGCACAGGGCGAGGGCGAGCTGCGCGTCCGTGGGTGCCGGGGCGCGCAGGGCGGCCCGCACGGCGGCGGCGAGGCGGCTCGTGCTCAGCCAGGGATGGGCGGGCCGCTCGATCTCGCCGTAGCCGATCGCGACGCGGATGCCCTCGTCGAGGGCGGTCCACGCGCCGGGGTGGGTGGTGTCGATGACCCGGGCGGGCTGCCGCCCGCGCGCGAGCCCCCGTACCGCCGCGTCCAGCGGCTTCTCCTCGCGGTTCATGCACGGAGCCTAGGGCTCGTACATCCCCTCTGGCCTGCGATTTTCCCTCTGCGGCGAGAGTGCTTTGACAAACCATACGGAGGACTGCATAGTTATACCCATCAGTGGTTGCAAGGTAAGGAGAACCCCGTGACCGAGCGCGTCGTACTCGCCTACTCGGGCGGCCTGGACACCTCCGTCGCCATCGGCTGGATCGCCGAGGAGACCGGTGCCGAGGTCATCGCCGTCGCCGTGGACGTCGGCCAGGGCGGCGAGGACCTGGACGTCATCCGCAAGCGCGCGCTCGCCTGTGGTGCGGTCGAGGCCGAGGTCGCGGACGCCAAGGACGAGTTCGCCGACGAGTACTGCCTCCCGGCGATCAAGGCCAACGCCCTCTACATGGACCGCTACCCGCTGGTCTCCGCCCTCTCGCGGCCGGCCATCGTGAAGCACCTCGTCGCCGCCGCCAAGAAGCACGGCGCCTCGATCGTCGCCCACGGCTGCACCGGCAAGGGCAACGACCAGGTCCGCTTCGAGGCCGGCATCCAGGCCCTCGGCCCCGACCTGAAGTGCATCGCCCCGGTCCGTGACTACGCGATGACCCGCGACAAGGCCATCGCCTTCGCCGAGAAGGCGAACCTGCCGATCGCGACCACCAAGAAGTCCCCGTACTCCATCGACCAGAACGTCTTCGGCCGCGCCATCGAGACCGGCTTCCTCGAGGACATCTGGAACGCCCCGATCGAGGACATCTACGAGTACACCCAGAACCCGGCGGTCGTCCGCGAGCCCGACGAGGTCGTCATCTCCTTCAAGGAGGGCGTCCCGGTCGCCGTCGACGGCAAGCCCGTCACCGTCCTCCAGGCCATCCAGCAGCTCAACGAGCGCGCCGGTGCCCAGGGCATCGGCCGGATCGACATGGTCGAGGACCGCCTCGTCGGCATCAAGTCCCGCGAGGTGTACGAGGCTCCCGGCGCGATCGCCCTGATCACCGCCCACCAGGAGCTGGAGAACGTCACCGTCGAGCGCGAGCTGGCCCGCTACAAGCGGCAGGTCGAGCAGCGCTGGGGCGAGCTGGTCTACGACGGCATGTGGTTCTCGCCGCTGAAGCGCGCCCTGGACGGCTTCATCAACGAGGCCAACCAGCACGTCACCGGCGACATCCGGATGACCCTGCACGGCGGCCGCGCGGTCGTCACCGGCCGGAAGTCCGAGGAGTCGCTCTACGACTTCAACCTGGCCACGTACGACACCGGCGACACCTTCGACCAGTCGAAGGCGCAGGGCTTCATCGACATCTTCGCCCTCTCGGCGAAGATCGCCGCGAAGCGCGACCTGGGCTGACCCCCGCACGTTGAACAAGCCGCCTCCCTGTCTCGTACGCCGTTGGTACGGCAGGGGGGCGGTGGCACATCCAGACCTTGTCCTGAGGAGCATCAGCTGTGAGCAGCAACAACGGTGACGTCCGGCTCTGGGGCGGCCGGTTCGCCGACGGTCCCGCCGAGGCCCTGGCGAAGCTGTCCGCGTCCGTCCACTTCGACTGGCGGCTCGCGCCGTACGACATCGCCGGTTCCCGTGCGCACGCCCGCGTGCTGCACAAGGCCGGGCTGCTCACGGAGGACGAGCTGACCCGCATGCTGGCCGGTCTCGACCGGCTGGAGGCGGACGTCGCCGACGGCTCCTTCACCGGCACCATCGCCGACGAGGACGTGCACACCGCCCTGGAGCGCGGGCTCCTCGAGCGGCTGGGCGCCGAGCTCGGCGGCAAGCTGCGGGCCGGCCGGTCCCGGAACGACCAGGTCGCCACGCTCTTCCGGATGTACCTGCGCGACCACGCCCGGATCATCGGCGGGCTGATCGCCGAGCTCCAGGACGCGCTCGTCGGTCTCGCCGAGGCGCACCCGGACGTCGCCATGCCCGGCCGGACGCACCTCCAGCACGCCCAGCCGGTGCTCTTCGCCCACCACGTCCTCGCGCACGTCCAGTCGCTCTCCCGGGACGCCGAGCGGCTGCGGCAGTGGGATACCCGGACCGCGGTCTCCCCGTACGGCTCCGGCGCGCTCGCCGGCTCCTCGCTCGGCCTCGACCCGGAGGCGGTCGCCAAGGACCTCGGCTTCGAGCGGGGCTCGGCCGGGAACTCGATCGACGGCACGGCCTCCCGTGACTTCGTCGCCGAGTTCGCCTTCATCACCGCGATGATCGGCGTGAACCTCTCCCGGATCGCCGAGGAGATCATCATCTGGAACACGAAGGAGTTCTCCTTCGTGACCCTGCACGACGCCTTCTCCACCGGCTCGTCGATCATGCCGCAGAAGAAGAACCCGGACATCGCCGAGCTCGCCCGGGGCAAGTCCGGCCGGCTCATCGGCAACCTGTCCGGCCTGATGGCCACGCTGAAGGCGCTGCCGCTGGCCTACAACCGGGACCTCCAGGAGGACAAGGAGCCGGTCTTCGACTCCTGCGACCAGCTGGAGGTCCTGCTGCCGGCCTTCACCGGCATGATGGCCACCCTCACCGTCAACCGGGAGCGGATGGAGGAGCTCGCCCCGGCCGGCTTCTCCCTCGCCACCGACATCGCCGAGTGGCTGGTCAAGCAGGGCGTCCCGTTCCGGGTGGCGCACGAGGTGGCCGGCGAGTGCGTGAAGGTCGCCGAGGCGGAGGGCAAGGAGCTGGACGAGCTGACGGACGAGCAGTTCGCCAAGATCTCCGAGCACCTCACGCCCGAGGTCCGCACCGTCCTCAACGTCCCCGGCGCCCTCGCCTCCCGCAACGGCCGCGGCGGCACGGCCCCGTCGGCGGTCGCCGCCCAGCTGGTCGAGGTCAAGGCGGACCTGGTCATCCAGCACGCCTGGGCCGCCGCCAAGAAGTAGCAGCTCAGATCGTCACAGCGCCGCCGCCCAGTCCGCGAGCCTGTCGAAGTCCGGCCGGAGCAGTCCGAGCCGGGGGTCGACGTGCAGCAACAGGGCGGCGGCGAGGTGGTTCTGCCCCACGAACTCGTGGTCGTAGGACGTGATGTCGTCGTCCACCCAGGCGAACGGCCGCCCCTGCGCGTACTCCAGGATGTACTGCGTCTTCCAGAAGGTCCCGCGAGGGGCCTTTCCGTGCATCTGGGGCCAGTCGATGTACGGCAGCTCCGGCAGCCCGAGATGCGGCCCGATCCAGTCGTTGGCCTCGTCCCGCCTCGGTGAGGCGTCGATTTATCGTGTGAGACATTCATGTCTCATCCGGTGTATGGTTGTCTCATGCCACCCGTCGACCGCACCCAGGTGCTCCACTCCGCCGCCGCCACCCTCACCGTCCGCGCGACCGCCACCATGGACGAGGTCGCCCGGGCCGCCGGGATCGGGCGGGCCACGCTGCACCGGATGTTCGCGGGGCGCGAGGCGCTGATCCGGGCCCTGGAGCAGAAGGCCATCGAGGAGCTGGAGGCCGCGCTCGACGCGGCCCGGCTGGACGAGGGGCCCGCCGACGAGGCCGTACGCAGGCTGATCGCCGGCGTCGAACCGGTCGCGCCGCTGCTCTCGTTCCTCGTCACCGAGAACCAGCTGTTCGAGGGCGAGGAGCAGCACGAGGGCTGGGCCCGGCTCGACGCCCGGATCGCCGCGCTCTTCCGGCGCGGGCAGGAGCAGGGCGTCTTCCGGATCGACCTGACGCCCGTCTGGCTCGCCGAAGCCTTCTACGGGCTCGTGGGCTCCGGCGCCTGGGCCGTGATGGACGGCCGGGTGGCCGCCAAGGACTACCAGTACATGATCGCCGAGCTGCTGCTCGGCGGAGCACGCAGGAGCGTGGAGAAGTGATCACCGACAGCGCCGAGGGCGCGACCGTGCACGAGAGCCATACCGAGAGCCATACCGAGGGCGTCCGCCGCCCCGGCCGATGGCTCGCCCTCTCCGTGCTCGTCCTGGCCGTGCTGCTCGTGGCCGTGGACGCCACGGTGCTCGGCCTCGCGACGCCCTTCCTCTCCGAGGACCTCAAGCCGTCCGGCACCCAGCTGCTGTGGATCGGCGACGTCTACTCCTTCGTCATCGCCGGACTCCTGGTCTCCATGGGCAGCCTCGGTGACCGCATCGGCCGCAAGAAGCTGCTGCTCAGCGGCGCCGTCGCGTTCGGTGCCCTCTCCGTGCTCAACGCCTACGCGAGCAGCCCCGAGATGATGATCCTGGCCCGCGCCCTGCTCGGTGTCGCCGGTGCCACCCTGATGCCGTCCACGCTCGCCCTGATCCGCAACCTCTTCCACGACCCGCGCGAGCGCAGCCTCGCGATCGGCATCTGGGGCGCCATGGCCTCGGCCGGCGCGGCCGTGGGCCCGGTCGTCGGCGGCTTCCTGCTCGAACACTTCTGGTGGGGCTCCGTCTTCCTCATCAACCTGCCCGTGATGGCCGTCCTGGTCCTCGTCGGCGCCAAGCTGATCCCCGAGTCGAAGAACCCCAAGTCCGGCCCCTGGGACCTGCCCAGCGTGGGTCTCTCCCTCGTCGGCATGATCGGCGTCGTCTACGCGGTCAAGGAGCTGGCCGCCCACGGCCCCACGCTCGAAGCGGCGGTCGCCGCGGTCCTCGGAGTCGGCGGTCTGACCTGGTTCGTGCGCCGTCAGCTCACCCTGCCGGCCCCGCTCCTGGACATGCGTCTGTTCCGCCACCGCGGCTTCTCCGGCGCCGTCCTCGCCGACCTGCTGACCATCCTCGGCCTGTCCGGCCTGGTGTTCTTCCTGTCCCAGTTCTTCCAGCTGGTCCAGGGCCGCCAGCCGCTGGAGGCCGGACTCGCCGAACTGCCCGCCGCCGTCGGCGCGGTGACGGCCGGTCTCGTCGCGGGCAACGTGGCCCGCCGGTTCTCCGTCAGGTCCGTCGTCTCCGGCGGCCTCGCCGCCATCGGCCTCGCCCTCGCGGCCCTGACCGCGCTCGGCCAGTCCACCGGATACCCGCTGCTCGGCGCGAGCCTGCTCGTCGTCGGCGTGGGCGCCGGCTTCGCCTTCACCGTCACCGCCGACGTCATCCTGTCCAGCGTCCCCAGGGACCAGGCCGGTGCCGCCTCCGCGGTCTCCGAGACGGCGTACGAGCTGGGCGCGGCCCTCGGCATCGCGCTCCTCGGCTCCATCGTGACGGGCGTCTACCGGGACTTCACCGCCCCGGCCGGCCTCCCCGCCGGCACCGCCGCCGCGGCCCACGACTCACTCGGCGGCGCCGTAGAGGCCGCCGCGGGCCTCGCCCCGGCCCAGGCCGACGCCCTGGTCACCGCCGCCCAGGACGCCTTCGTCGACGGCCTGCGCATCGCCGCCGGCGCCGGCGCGGCGGTCCTGCTCGCGACGGCGGTCGCGGCCTGGTTCCTGCTCAAGGGCCAGAAGCTGGCCGACGGCGTCGAGCACTGACGCCACACGACGCCGACGACGCGCACGACGCCCACGAGACGTACGACACGCGGAGGCGCACACGTCAGGGCGCCCCGTACGGAGACTTCCGTACGGGGCGCCCTCACGCTCGCGTTCGCGGCCGCTACGCGGCTTCCTTCGCCTTCGTGGCGTACATGTCCACGTACTCCTGGCCCGACAGCCGCATGACCTCCGCCATCACCGAGTCCGTCACCGCGCGCAGCACGTACCGGTCGCGGTCCATGCCGTCGTAGCGGGAGAACTCCATCGGCTCGCCGAAGCGGACCGTCACCCGGCCGGGGCGCGGGATGCCCGAGCCGCCCGGCTGGACCTTGTCGGTGCCGATCATCGCGAACGGCACCACCGGCGCGCCCGTCATCAGGGTGAGCCGGGCGATGCCGGTGCGGCCACGGTAGAGGCGCCCGTCGGGGGAGCGGGTGCCCTCGGGGTAGATGGAGAAGATCTTGCCCTCCTCCAGGACCCGGCGGCCCGTCATCAGCGCGGCCACACCGCCGCGGCCGCCGTCGCGGTCCACCGGGATCATGCCCACGCTGGTGAAGAACCAGGCCATCAGCCGGCCCTTCACGCCCTTGCCCTTCACGTACTCGTCCTTGCCGATGAAGTAGGCCGGGCGGTCCAGGCAGATCGGCATGATCATCGAGTCGATGAACGTCAGGTGGTTGCCCGCGAGGATGACCGGCCCGGTGCCGGGGATGTTCTCGACGCCCTCGACGCGAGGCCGGAACATGAGGCGCAGGACCGGGCCCAGGATGGCCTTCATGATCGCGAGACGGGACAACGGTTCCTCCGGTGTCGGGGCGGTGTCGGGGCGGGCGGCTCGGGACGGAGCCGACGTCGTGCAGGTGGCGACGATACTCGCGGGTCACGGTGTGTCGCACATCGGGTTCACGGAGTGGATACGTGGTGTTGACGTGTGTTTCCGCCATGTTCCGCCCAGGTCTGCCGCACGGAGGGCGACGACGCCTAGCGTCGTGCCCGTCTTTGACAGGTGCGGGACATCACACCGAAGCCCACCGAAGGAGTGTTCATGACCCAGCCCGAGCGCCGGACCCCGGCCCGACGAGCGGTCCTCGGAGCGGCCGGAGCCGCGGTCCTGGGCGGCTCCACCGTCCTCGCCGGCGGCACCGCGCAGGCCGTCCGGTCGGCCGTCGCCGCCGACGGCGAGCCGGCCGCCCGCAGCCAGGGCCGCGGCCGCGGCTACCGCGCGCTGCCCGTCCCGTACGTCATCGGCCACCGCGGCGCCAGCGGCTACCGACCCGAGCACACCCTCGGCTCCTACCAGCTCGCCCTCGACCTCGGCGCCCACGTCGTCGAGCAGGACCTCGTCCCCACCAAGGACGGGCACCTGGTCTGCCGTCACGAGAACGAGATCGGCGGCACCACCGACGTCGCCGACCACCCCGAGTTCGCCTCCCGCAGGACCACGAAGACCGTCGACGGCACCGCCGTCACCGGCTGGTTCACCGAGGACTTCACGCTCGCCGAGCTCAGGACCCTGCGGGCCAAGGAGCGCATCCCCGCCGTCCGCCAGGAGAACACCCTCTACGACGGCCGCTGGACCGTGCCCACCTTCGAGGAGGTGCTGCGCTGGGCCGAGGACGAGGGCCGCCGCCTCGGCCGCGAGGTGTGGCTGCACGTCGAGACCAAGCACCCCACCTACTTCCGGTCCATCGGGCTTCCCCTGGAGGAGCGGCTCGCCAGGCTGCTGCGCCGCTACGGACGCCACCGCGCGAACTCCCCGCTCTTCCTCCAGTCCTTCGAGCCCAGCAGCATCCAGCGGCTCGCCGAGCTGGTCGACTCCCCGCGCGTCGTGCTGCTCTCCGCCGCGACCAGCCGCCCCTACGACTTCGTCGCCGCCGGCGACCCGCGCACCGTCGCCGACCTGGTCACGCCCGAGGGGCTGCGCTGGATCGCCTCGTACGCGCAGGGCATCGGGCCCACCATCGACCTGATCCTGCCCCGCGACGCGAGCGGCCGGCTCGGCACCGAGACCACGCTCGTCCGCGACGCGCACGCCGAGGACCTGATCCTCCACCCGTACACCCAGCGCAACGAGAACACCTTCCTGCCGGTGGAGTACCGCAAGGGCACCGACCCGACGGCGTACGGCGACGTGTTCGGGGTGCTGAAGCGCTACTTCGAGACCGGCATCGACGCGATCTTCTCGGACAACTCGGACACGGCGCTGCTCGCGGCGGCGGACTTCGCGGGGCGCTGACGCTCAACCCCGTACCTCCGACCGGGTGATTCACCGCCGGGCCCGCAACCGGGCCCGGCCCGCCCCGCATCGTGGCGGGCATGACTTCCCGCACCTCCCGCGAATCCCTGCTCACCACCCTCACGCCGCTGCTCGCCGCCGAGTCCCGGGCCGAGGCGTCCGCGGCCGGAGTCGAGGCGGGCGACCTCGAACAGGCCGTGTGGCTGCGGCTCCTGGAACGCATCGAGGAGGACGGGGCCGCGCCCGAGCGGCCCGCCGAATGGCTGCGCCGGGCCGTACGGGCCGAGGCGCGCCGGGCCCGCCGGGCGCGCGCCCGCGAGCGGCCGTACCGCGGCGAACCGGCCCCGGTTCCCGAGGCGGCGTCACCGGAGGGCTCCGCGCTGGTCGCCGAGCGCCGCCGCACCGTGCGGGCCGCCGTCCGCCGCACCCCCGGCCACTGTCCGCGGCTGCTGACCGCGATGCTGCACCCGGACGACCCCACCTACCGGGAAATCGCAGGGGCGTTGGGTATCTCACAGGGGAGTCTGGGGCCGATGCGTTCCCGTTGCCTGGGATGCCTGCGCAGAATGCTGGCTGCGGAGGTTCCCGGCCCCGGCGCGCGGGGAAGGGTGCCGTAGACCGACGGCGGACCAGGTGAGCGGGAGGCATGCACACATGGGCATGAGCGTGACGATCTCAGCGGCGGACGCGGCCGAGGACGCGGAGAGCATCCTCAAGCTGCAGTACCTCTGCTACCAGCGTGAGGCCGAGATCTACCAGGACTGGTCCATCGAACCGCTCACCCAGTCCCTGGCCGACCTGCGTGCCGAACTCGTCGAGGGCCGGGCCTTCGTCGCCCGCCTCGGCGACGAGATCGTCGCCTCCGTGCGCGGCCGGCTCGACGAGGACGGCACCGTGCGGATCGCCAAGCTCATCGTCCACCCGCGGATGCAGCGCCACGGCCTCGGCGGCCGGCTGCTCGACGCGATCGAGGGCCACTTCGCCGACGAGCCGACCCCGGCCGCCGCCAAGCGCTTCCAGCTCTTCACCGGCCACCGCAGCGAGGGCAACCTGCGGCTCTACCGCAGCAAGGGGTACGAGCAGGTCGCCACCCGCGAGGTGGGCCCGACGCTGACCCTGGTCACCCTGGAGAAGGCCGCCTAGGCGGCCTCGGGCCTCAGACGGCCTCGGCGCGTGCCTTCCGCAGCCACCAGATGCCGGTCAGCGGGAGCAGCACCGGAATGAAGACGTAGCCGTAGCCGTAGTCGGACCAGACCGTCGCATCCGGGAACGCCGAGGGTTCGACCAGGGTCCAGGTGCCCACGGTCAGCACGCCCGCGAGTTCGGCGGCGCAGCACACCAGCGCCGCCTTCCGGGCCGTCTCCCCGCCGCGTACGAGCGTGTACGTGATGAACGCGTAGACCACGGCGGCGACGGCCGAGAGGCTGTACGCGAGCGGCGCGCGGTCGAAGTCGGTGGCGATCTGGTAGATCGAGCGGGAGACCGCGCCCACCGACATCACGCCGTACAGCCAGACGACCACCATGCCCGGGCCCGACACCAGGCGCCCGGCCCGCCGCCCCTCGGTCCCGGCCTCGGCCTCGGCCGCGGTGCCGGCCCCGTTCTCGGTCGCGGTCATGATCAGCCCACCGTCCAGATGTCGTAGAGACGCACTTCGAGGACGGCGAGCACGACCGCGCCCGCCGTCACGGTCGCCGAGCCCCACTTGCTGCGCTCGGTGAGCGACATGAGGCCGGCCGCCGGCACCGCGCACAGCGCGCCGATGAGGTAGGCGATGAAGATCGCCGAGCCCTCGTCGGCCTTCTCGCCGCGTGCCAGCTGCACGATTCCGACCACGAGCTGCACCAGGGCGAGGAAGGTCACCACGGCCATGCCGATGAAGTGCCAGTCCTTGGTGGACTGGTCACGGCTGAAGGCGAAGCCGCACCAGGCGGCGAGGGCGAGCGCGGCCACCGAGACCGCGACCGTCAGGGCGTCAAGCATGCGCCCGAGGGTATTACGGGCCGAATGGCCCGATGCGCGCGGCCCCGCCCCCGAGGCCGTGACCCGAGCCGGCCGCGCAGTGGTCTTGACCACACCCACCCGTCAGGCGGTGCCTCCCACCCTCCCGGCGGTGGCCGATCCGGCCCCGTATCGGCCCAGGCCGCGCCCGGGGGAGCGGGGACCGCCGCCGACTCCGGGGTCCGCCTCCGCACGGACTCCTGTCCGGATGTCGTCTCAGCGATGTCCGCTATTCGGACAGTCCCCTTTCGTTCGCAGCTGCGCATGCTTTACTTGCAGCCATGACCACGACGAGCAGCCGCAACCTTGCGACCGAGGCGAACCAGACGCCCGGTGCTCGTTGTATGTGTCGAATGTGCGCCAACTGAGGGCCCCCGCCTGAGCTCGCGCCCCGAAGCGAGCCCCGACGGTCGAGCCGGTCCCGCCAATCCAGGCGGCGGACCGAGCCGCCCCGCGCACGCGCTGCCCGCCGGTCACATCCGGCGGCCGGCCGCCCTGCGCCTGACTGTCCTCATGACGAAAGCCGTGCACGGCGGACCCACGCGCCGCGCACTCGACAGTGACGGAAACCCTGTGATCACCACTACGGGCCTGACCAAGGTCTACGAGTCGCGAGGCCGCCAGGTCACCGCTCTGGACGGTGTCGACCTCCACGTCCGCGAGGGCGAGGTGTTCGGCGTGATCGGCCAGAGCGGCGCCGGCAAGTCCTCGCTCATCCGCTGCGTCAACCTTCTGGAGCGCCCCACCTCCGGCACCGTGACCGTCGACGGCGTCGACCTCACCGCCCTCGCCGGCAGGGGCCGCCGCGCGGGCAAGGACCTGCGCCGGGCGCGCAGCAGCATCGGCATGGTCTTCCAGCACTTCAACCTGCTGTCCTCACGCACCGTCAAGGACAACATCGAGCTCCCCCTGGAGATCCTCGGCGTCTCCGGCGCCGAGCGCTCCCGCCGCGCCCTGGAACTCCTCGACCTCGTCGGCCTCGCCGACAAGGCCAAGGCGTACCCCGGCCAGCTCTCCGGCGGTCAGAAGCAGCGCGTCGGCATCGCCCGCGCCCTGGCCGGCGAGCCCAAGGTGCTGCTCTCCGACGAGGCCACCAGCGCCCTCGACCCGGAGACCACCCGCTCCATCCTCCAGCTCCTGCGCGACCTCAACCAGCAGCTCGGCCTCACCGTCCTGCTGATCACGCACGAGATGGACGTCGTCAAGACCATCTGCGACTCGGCCGCCCTCATGCAGAAGGGCCGCATCGTCGAGTCCGGCACCGTCGGCGAACTGCTCGCCACGCCCGGCTCCCAGCTGGCCGCCGAGCTGTTCCCGGTCAGCGGCGCCGCCACCGGCCCCGAGCACACGGTCGTCGACGTCACGTTCCACGGCGAGACCGCCACCCAGCCGGTGATCTCGCAGCTCTCCCGTACGTACAACATCGACATCTCGATTCTCGGCGCGGCCATGGACACCGTCGGCGGCCGCCAGATCGGCCGGATGCGCATCGAGCTCCCCGGCCGCTACGAGGAGAACGTCGTCCCCGTCGGCTTCCTGCGCGAGCAGGGCCTCCAGGTCGAGATCGTCGAAGACGCGCAGGACGCGCACGTGCCCGCGCAGGCCCCCGCGCAGGACTCCGCGCTGGTCAAGGAAGGTGCCAAGTGACCTGGTCCGAGATGCAGCCGCTGCTCGAGCAGGGCACCGTCGACACCCTCTACATGGTCTTGTGGGCCACCGTCGTCACCGTCCTCGGCGGCCTCCCCCTCGGCATCCTCCTCGTCCTCACCGACAAGGGCGGACTGCTGCAGAACCGGCCGGTGAACAAGGTCGTCGGCGCGATCGTGAACGTGGGCCGCTCGCTGCCCTTCATCATCCTGCTGATCGCCCTGATCCCCTTCACCACCTTCGTCGTCGGCACCTTCATCGGACCGACCGCGATGATCGTGCCGCTCGCCATCGGCGCCATCCCGTTCTTCGCGCGCCTCGTCGAGACCGCGATCCGCGAGGTCGACCACGGGCTCGTCGAAGCCGTCCAGTCCATGGGCGGCGGCATCCCCACCATCGTCCGCAAGGTGCTGCTCCCGCAGGCCCTGCCGTCCCTGGTCTCCGCCGTCACCACCACCGTGATCGTGCTCATCGGCTACTCCGCCATGGCCGGCGCGGTCGGCGGCGAGGGCCTCGGATCCAAGGCCATCACCTACGGCTACCAGCGCTTCGACACCACCTTCATGCTCGTGACCGTCGTCGTCCTGGTCGCGATCGTGACCGTCGTCCAGCTGATCGGAGACGGCGCCGTCCGCCTCCTCGCCCGCCGCGGCCGCGCCTCGTAACCGCCCCGCCGCGCAGGACCCCCAGACTTCGCAACCCGAAGAAACAGCCCGGACTTGTTGTCCAGGCGAAGTAACCGCTCCACCCGGAAAGAGGCACTCTTCGTGCGCAAGAACATCAAGCTCACCGCGGGCATAGCCGCCACCGCCGCCCTCGCCCTCGGCCTGACCGCCTGCGGCACCTCCTCCGACCCGTCCTCCACCAAGGACGGCGCCGGCTCGGCCGACAAGCCGCTGGTCGTCGCCGCGTCCCCGACGCCGCACGCCGACATCCTCAACTTCGTCAAGGACAACCTCGCCGCCAAGGCCGGCCTGAAGCTGGAGGTGAAGGAGTTCACGGACTACGTCCTGCCGAACACCGCCACCGAGTCCGGCCAGGTCGACGCCAACTACTTCCAGCACAAGCCGTACCTCGACGACTTCAACAAGAAGAACGGCACCCACATCGTCCCGGTGGTGAACGTCCACCTGGAGCCGCTCGGCCTCTACTCCAAGAAGGTCAAGTCGGTGAAGGACATCAAGGCCGGCCAGACCGTCGCCGTCCCCAACGACACCACCAACGAGGGCCGCGCCCTCCACCTGCTCGCCGACAACGGCCTCATCACCCTGAAGCCGGGCGTCGGCACCGACGCCAAGCTCTCCGACATCACCGACAAGAAGGGCCTGGAGTTCAAGGAGCTGGAGGCCGCCACCGTGCCCCGCGCCCTGAACGACGTGGACGCCGCCGTCATCAACGGCAACTACGCCATCGAGGCCAAGCTGTCCCCGGCGAAGGACGCCCTCGCCCTTGAGAAGGCGGAGGGCAACCCCTACGCCAACTTCCTCGCCGTCAAGGCCGGCAACGAGAAGGACGCCCGCGTGCAGAAGCTCGCCAAGCTCCTCAACTCGCCCGAGGTGAAGAAGTACATCGAGGACACCTACAAGGGCTCCGTGGTCCCGGCCTTCGGCGCCGCCGCCCAGTAGTCCCCGCGTACCACCCCCGTGGACAGCGCCCACGCGGTACCGTCCACTGCCCAGAAGGCCCCGTGCGCCCCGTCCGGCGCACGGGGCCTTCGGCTCGCCCGTGTCACCCCGCATGCCACCCCTGGACGTCACCCCCGCATGTCACCCGCGCATGCGCGGCGACAGCCGCATGCTGCATGCTGTCCGTTCACGGTCATTCACGTATGGAGTTGCGCATGACTACGACCTTCCCGTCCCTCTCCATCAGCACGGACCGGTTGGAGCTGCGCCCCTTCGAAGAGGCCGACATCCCCGCGTTCACCGAGATGATGAACGACGAGCTCGTGGTCGCCTGGACCTCCGTACCGCACCCGTACACCCGCGCCCACGCCGAGGAATGGGTCCGCAGGATCGCTCCTGCGGAACGCGCCGAGGGCCGCGGCATCGTCTTCGCCGTCACCGAGTTCCTCACCCAGCGCCTCGTCGGCACCGTCCACCTCCACCACACCGACTGGCGCACCCGCGCGACCGAGGTCGCCTACGTCACCGCCCCCTGGGCCCGCGGCGAGGGATACGCCACCGAATCCGTCCTCGCCGTCGCCCAGTGGCTCTTCGGCGACCGCGGCTTCGAACGCCTCGAACTGCGCACCGCCGCCGACAACACCGCCTCCCAGCAGGTCGCCCAGAAGATCGGCTGCATCAGCGAGGGCGTGCTCCGCAACGCCTGGATAGCGCGCAGCCAGACGGAGAGCGGCGAATGGACCGACATCCGCACCGACCTCATCGTGTGGAGCCTGCTCCCCGAGGACCTCGACGGCGTCGCCGACCAGATGGCCGAGGCCGGCCTCTCCACCTACGCCGACTGGGGCTGACCGCCCGGGTAGGCTCGACAGGCCCCCGCCCCGCACACCCCAGGGAGACAGACACAGATGGCCGACCGGGTCACGGTGATCGGCTGGGACGGCTCGCCCCTCACCGAGGCGGCCCGGTCCGCGCTCGCCGCCGCCACGCTCGTGGCCGGCGCCGCGCACCACCTGGCGCTTCCCGAGGTACCGGCCGACGCCGAACGCGTCCGGCTCGGCAGCGTCGACCTCGCCGCCCGCCGCATCGCCGTCCACCGCGGCACCGCCGTCGTCCTCGCCGACGGCGACCCCGGCCTCTTCGGCGTCGTCCGCACCCTGCGCGCCCCCGAACACGGCCTGGAAGTCGAGGTCGTGCCCGCCGTCTCCTCCGTCGCCGCCGCCTTCGCCAGGGCCGGCATGCCCTGGGACGACGCCCGCGTCGTCGTCGCCCACCAGCGCACCCTGCGCCGCGCCGTCAACGTCTGCCGCGCCCACCCCAAGGTCGCCGTCCTCACCTCGCCCGGCGCCGGCCCCGCCGAACTCGCCCTGCTCCTCGACGGGGTCCACCGCACCTTCGTCATCTGCGAGGAACTCGGCACCGAACGCGAACAGGTCACCGTCCTCACCTCCGACAAGGCCGCCGACCACGTCTGGCGCGACCCCAACGTCGTCCTCGTCATCGGCGGCGGCGCCACCGGCAGCGCCTCCACCGGCGGCTGGCTGATGGGCCACGACACCCCGGCGGTACGCGGCTGGGCGCTGCCCGCCGAGGACACCGGCGGCCGCACCGGCCAGGACCCCACCCTGCGCGCCGCCCAACTCGGCCGCCTGGGCCCGCGCGTCGGCGACCTCGTCTGGGACGTCGGCTGCGCCGGCGGCGCCTTCGCCGTCGAGGCCGCCCGCCTCGGCGCCGCCGTCATCGCCGTCGACGCCGACCCCGAGGCGTGCGCCCGCACCGAGACCGCCGCCCGCGCCGCCGGCGTCCAGCTCCAGGCCGTCCCCGGGCGCGCCCCGCACGTACTGGAACGGCTGCCCGAGCCCGATGTCGTACGCATCGGGGGCGGCGGCGTCCCCGTCGTCACCGCCTGCACCGACCGCAGGCCCGAACGGATCGTCGCGCACGCAGCCACCCGCGACGAGGCCGAGGCCATGAGCAACGCCCTGGCCGACGGGGGCTACGAGGTCGAGTGCGCCCTGCTGCAGACCGTCGGCCTCGACCCGGCCGACTGGACCGAGCGTGCCCGCTCCGTCGTCTTCCTCCTGGCCGGCCGCCGGACCTGACGCCCCCTCGCGAACTCTCCCGCGCACGTCTCCCGCCTCATCTCCCGCGGACTCCCGCCCGGACTCCCTCGCGTCTCACGGGACCCCACCCGTGATCGCGTCGCCCATCAAGCGGGGTAGGCTGGCCGATTGTTGTACCGCGCCCGGACAGTCGGCGGTTTGTTCTCCAATGTCCGGAAAAAGGGGCCCTCTTGGACTCCTGGTGTGGTACGGAACAACCGGGGGACCGCGCGACGTGGCGCAGTCCACAGCGCACCGTGGCGGATCCGCCTGCCACGATGGCCGAAGACCGCGACAATGCATGGGTGGCCGCGGGGCTCGTGCCGAGCGGCGCGCACGCTCGTTCTTGTCGACGGGCGCAGGTCTGAAGGAGCACAACCGATGGGCGAGGGGTACGCAGCATGACGGACACCGGCCAGGTCCCCGGCGAGGGGCTGCCGGAGAACGCGGGCATGGTCGAGCAGCCGGGCGTTCCCGCTCCCGGTGCGTTCACCTACCCGAGCCCCTCCGATGACACAGCCGACCCGGCGAACGCGGCGAACCCGGCCGAGGACGACGAAGTGCTCCTGATGCCGGGCGCGCAGGGCGCCTGGAGCGAGCAGCCGCCGGGCGTCATGCCCGCGCCGCCGGTCACCGTGCCCGCCCCGCCCGCGCTGGACGTCGACCCGCTGACCGCCCCCCTGGAGCAGGTCACCGGCGCCACCCCGCCGCAGGGCGTCCCGCTGCCCCCGCTGCCCACCCCCGCGCACGGCGTGCCGCTGACCGTTCCGCAGGAGCAGCCCGTCGTCACCGAGCACGGCTACGAGCCCGGCATCCTCGACACCGGCGCCCACGAGGCGGCCGGCCGCGACTCCGGCTCCGTCGACCTCGGCGGCGTCCGGATGCCCGAGCCGCAGGCCGCGCAGACTCCGCCGCCCGCCCGCCGTCCGCTGCACATGGGCCCGCCCGTGCCGTCGGACGCCACCGGCGGCGTGGTCCGCTCACTGGCCGACCGCGGCCCGGCCGCGCCGGTCGCCGCCCCGCAGCCCGTGGCCGTCCCGGCGCCCGCCGCACCGGCCCCGGCGCCCGTGGCCGCCACCGTGCCGGCCCCGATGCCCGTCCCCACGCCCGGCCCGCCGACCATGGGTCCGGAGTACCTGGACATCCCGCAGGACCAGCAGACCGCCCCGCAGGGCGCCGTGCCGTGGACCGCCCAGCCGCAGGAGGCCCCGGCCGCCGTGGCCGCGCCGGCCGAAGCGGCCGTGCCGCCGGTCGCCCAGTTCGTCCCGGTCGAGGGCTCCGTCCCGACCGCCCCGCACCTGGCCCCGACCCCGCAGCCCGCGCCCGAGCCCGCTGCCGAGCCGCAGCCGGCCGCCGAGCAGTCGCCGGTGGCCGCGGAGGCGCCCGTGGCGGAGGCTCCGGTGGCCGCCGAGCCGGTGGCCGAGGCGCCCGCCGAGGAGCCGGTGGTCGAGCCGGTGGCCGAGGCGGTGGCCGAGGAGCCGGTCGTCGAGCCCGAGCCCGTACCCGTACCGGCCGCCGAAGCCGAGCCGGTCGCGCAGGAGGCCCCGGCCGCCGTCCCCGCGCCGCGCGAGGCCGAGCCGGAGGTCCCGGTCGAGGCCACCCCCGAGCAGCCCGCCCCCGTGGCGGAGGCCCCCGTGGCGGCAGAGCCCGTGGCAGAGGCCCCGGCCCCGGTCGAGGTGGCCGCCGAGGAGGCCCCGGTGGCCGCCGCCCCCGAGGCCCCGCAGGAAGCCGCGCAGGCGCCGGAAGCCGAGGCCGAAGCCCAGCCGGCGGCCCTGGCGGAAGAGGCCCCGGCCGCAGAGGCCCTGACAGCAGAGCCCCTGACAGCAGAGCCCGTGGCGGCAGAGACCGTGACGGCCGAAGCCCCCACGGCGGAGGCCGAGGCCGAGGCCGAGAGCGAGCAGCCGCAGGAGGAGACCCCGGTCACCGAAAGGGCCCCCGGCTACGACGAGGCCGAGCGCGAGGCCGTGCTGCGCGTGATGCGTGAGCGCCGCGACATCCGCAACGGCTTCCGCTCGGACCCGATCCCGCACGAGGTGCTGCTGCGCGTCCTGGAGGCGGCCCACACGGCGCCGTCCGTCGGGCACTCGCAGCCGTGGGACTTCGTCGTCATCCGGTCCGCGGAGACGCGCCGGACGATGCACGAGCTCGCCCAGACCCAGCGCGAGGCGTACGCCAAGTCGCTTCCCAAGGGCCGGGCGAAGCAGTTCAAGGAACTGAAGATCGAGGCCATCCTCGACACCCCGGTGAACATCGTCGTGACCGCCGACCCCACCCGGGGCGGCCGCCACACCCTCGGCCGCTACACGCAGCCGCAGATGGCCCCGTACTCCTCGGCGCTCGCCGTCGAGAACCTGTGGCTCGCGGCCCGCGCCGAGGGTCTGGGCGTCGGCTGGGTCAGCTTCTTCGACGAGCGCGAGATGGTCCGCGCCCTGGGCCTGCCCGAGCACCTCGAAGTGGTCGCCTACCTGTGCGTCGGCTACGTCGACGAGTTCCCGGACGAGCCCGAGCTGATGCAGGCGGGCTGGTCCAAGCGCCGTCCGCTGTCCTGGGTGGTCCACGAGGAGACGTACGGCCGCCGCGCGCTGCCCGGCGAGGAGCCGCACGACCTGCTCCAGGAGACCGTCGCCAACATCCGCCCGCTGGACGCGAAGGCGCTCGGCGAGGCGTGGGAGCGGCAGAAGCGCATGACGAAGCCCGCCGGGGCGCTCGGCATGCTGGAGATCATCTCCGCGCAGCTCGCCGGGCTCTCCCGGGTCTGCCCGCCGCCGATCCCGGAGCCCGCCGCCGTCGCGATCTTCGCCGGTGACCACGGAGTGCACGCCCAGGGCGTCACCGCCTGGCCGCAGGAGGTCACCGGCCAGATGGTCGCGAACTTCCTCGGCGGGGGAGCGGTCTGCAACGCGTTCGCCAACCAGGTCGGCGCCGAGGTCTGCGTCATCGACGTGGGCGTCGCGGGCGACCTGCCCTCCACCCCCGGCCTGCTGCCGCGCAAGGTCAGGCCCGGCACCGCCGACTTCACCATCGGCCAGGCCATGACCCGCGAAGAGGCCGTCGCCGCCATCGAGGTGGGCATCGAGACCGCCCGCGACCTGGTGGCCGCCGGCAACAAGGCGCTCCTCACCGGCGAGATGGGCATCGCGAACACCACCGCGTCCGCCGCCCTCATCTCGGTCTACACCGGCGTGGACCCGACCGAGGTCACCGGCCGCGGCACGGGCATCAACGACGAGATGCACGCCCGCAAGGTGGACGTGGTCCGCCGCGCGCTCGACCTCCACAAGCCGGACCCGGCGGACCCGATCGGCGTCCTCGCGGCGATCGGCGGCCTGGAGCACGCGGCGCTCGTCGGCCTCATCCTGGGCGCGGCCTCGCTCCGTACCCCGGTCATCCTGGACGGCGTCTCCACCGGCGCGGCCGCGCTCGTGGCCCGGGCCATCGCGCCCGAGTCCCTCGCGGCCTGCATCGCGGGCCACCGCAGCGCCGAGCCGGGCCATGTCGCGGCCCTCAACAAGCTGGGCCTGCGCCCGCTGGTCGACCTGGACCTCCGCCTCGGGGAGGGCACGGGCGCCCTCCTCGCCCTCCCGGTGGTGCAGAGCGCGGCGCGCGCGATGCACGAGGTGGCGACGTTCGACTCGGCGGGCGTCACCGAGAAGTAGCGGCCAGAGCAGTAGCGAAAGCAGCAGCAGGACGTCCCCCACCCCCATGAACGACCGGGGGTGGGGGACGTGCACGTCCCCCGCGCACCGACCAACGGCGCTCGGCCGGGGGGACATCCGTCACAGCGTGAACCCCGCAGGTCACCGATAGGGTGAGGTGCGCCAAGCACCGCACCACTCCAGCCGTCCCGAGGAGCCGCCCGCACCATGGCCGAGCACGCCGAGCACCCCGCCTACCCCGTCGGACTCCGCCTCGCCGGCCGCCGCGTCGTCGTGTTCGGCGGCGGCCAGGTCGCCCAGCGCAGGCTGCCCGCGCTGATCGCGGCGGGCGCGCGGGTCACCCTGGTCTCTCCCTCGGCCACCCCCTCCGTGGACGCGATGGCCGAGGCCGGCGAGATCACCTGGATCAGGCGCCGGTACGAGGCGGGCGACCTCACCGACGCCTGGTACGCGCTCGTCGCGACCAGCGACCCGGTCGCGAACGCCGCCATCTCCGCCGAGGCCGAGCGCACGAGGACCTGGTGCGTGCGCTCCGACGACGCCGAGGCGGCCACCGCATGGACCCCGGCGACCGGGGCCAGCGAGGGCGTGACGGTCGCGGTGCTCACCGGCCACGACCCGCGCCGCTCGGCGGCCGTGCGGGACGCGATCGTGGAGGGCCTGCGCGACGGTTCGCTCGCGGCGCCCGCGCACCGCGCCCGTACCCCCTTCGTCGCCCTCGTGGGCGGCGGCCCCGGCGACCCGGACCTGATCACGGTCCGCGGCCGCCGCCTGCTCGCCGAGGCGGACGTGGTGATCGCGGACCGGCTCGGCCCGCGCGACCTGCTGAGCGAGCTGCCGCCGCACGTCGAGGTGATCGACGCGGCGAAGATCCCGTACGGCCGGTACATGGCCCAGGAGGCCATCAACAACGCGCTGATCGAGCACGCGAAGCAGGGCAGGTCGGTGGTCCGCCTGAAGGGCGGCGACCCGTTCGTCTTCGGCCGTGGCATGGAGGAGGCGCAGGCGCTGGCCGCCGCGGGCATCCCGTGCACCGTGGTGCCGGGCATCTCCAGCTCGATCTCGGTGCCGGGCGCGGTCGGCATCCCGGTGACGCACCGGGGCGTGGCGCACGAGTTCACCGTGGTGAGCGGGCACGTCGCGCCGGACGACCCGCGCTCGCTGGTCGACTGGGGGTCGCTCGCGAAGCTCACCGGGACCCTCGTGATCCTCATGGGCGTCGACAAGATCGGCAAGATCGCGGAGACGCTGATCGCGCACGGCAAGTCGCCGGACACCCCGCTGGCCCTGGTCCAGGAGGGTACGACGGCCACCCAGCGCCGGGTGGACGCGACCCTGGCGACGGTGGCGGAGACGGTGCAGGCCGAGGAGGTGCGCCCGCCGGCGGTGATCGTCATCGGCGACGTGGTGCACGAGGGCCCGAACAAGCCGCCGCAGCCTTCGGACCACTGACGGGTCCGGACCGACGGCACCGGACCGACGGGTCCGGTCCGCCGGACAGGCCCGGGGCCCCGCGCCCCCACCCGTACGCATTGGCACCACCTCAGGAACAAGGCAGTATCACCTCGTGGCCGAACTCATCACGATCGACGACCCCGACGACCCGCGTCTGCGCGACTACACCGGACTGACCGATGTCGAGCTGCGCCGCAGACGCGAGCCCGCCGAGGGCCTGTTCATCGCCGAGGGCGAGAAGGTCATCCGCCGCGCCAAGGACGCCGGCTACGAGATGCGCTCGATGCTGCTCTCGGCGAAGTGGGTCGACGTCATGCGCGACGTCATCGACGAACTCCCGGCTCCCGTGTACGCGGTGAGCCCGGACCTCGCCGAGCGCGTGACGGGCTACCACGTGCACCGCGGCGCGCTGGCGTCGATGCAGCGCAAGCCGCTGCCCACGGCGCCGGAGCTGCTCGCGGGCGCCCGCCGGGTGGCGGTGATGGAGGCGGTGAACGACCACACCAACATCGGTGCGATCTTCCGCAGCGCGGCGGCGCTCGGCATGGACGCGGTGCTGCTGTCCCCGGACTGCGCGGACCCGCTGTACCGCCGTTCCGTGAAGGTCTCGATGGGCGCGGTGTTCTCGGTGCCGTACGCCCGTCTGGACACCTGGCCCCGCGGCCTGGAGGCGGTCCGCGAGGCGGGCTTCAAGCTGTTCGCGCTGACCCCGGCTGACCGGGCGGCCTCGATCGACGAGGCGGCCCCGCACAAGCTGGACCGGGTGGCGCTCATGCTGGGCGCGGAGGGCGACGGCCTGTCGACGCAGGCGCTGCGCGCGGCGGACGAGTGGGTCCGCATCCCGATGGCGCACGGCGTGGACTCGCTGAACGTGGGCGCGGCCGCCGCGGTGGCCTTCTACGCGGTGACGAGCGGCCGCCCCCAGGACTGAGCGCCGGCCGCTCCGCCCTACGGCAGGCGCCCGCGGGGCCTGAGTCGCCTCCGTGGCGTCAGCCTGCAGCGCCCGAGTCGCCTCCGCGGCGTCAGCCCTGGAGCCCCTGAGCCGCCTGCGTGGCGTCAGCCCTGCAGGGCCTGCGCCGCCGCGATCCCCAGCGCCACCACCAGCGTCACCACGACGAAGACGAAGATCCGCTGCCGCAGCAACCGCGGGTTGGCGGGCCGCAGCCCGGTGGAGGTGCTGCGGCCGCCCGGCCGGGACTGCGAGGCCCGGGAGCTCCCGCCCGTACGCGAGGACGACGGCCGGGAAGCCGAGGCCCTGGTGCCGCCCGGACGCCCCTGCCCGCCGGTGGGCCGGTCACCGGCCGGCCTGCGCTCGCCGCGCTCGCCGGCCCGCTCGGGCGCCCGCTCGCCGGCCCGTTCCGCGGCCGCCCGCTCCGCCGCCGACCGTTCCGTCGTCCGCTCGGTGTACCGCTCCGTGGGCCGCATGCCCCCGGCGCCGCGCTCGTCGCCCCGCTCGCGGCCCTGCGGCACGGGGGGTCGAGGGGCGGCGGGCAGGCCCTGGGCCTCGCGGGCGGCGATCTCCTTGAGCCGCATGGACAGCTGGAGGGTGCTGGGACGTTCCTCCGGATCCTTCGCCAGGCAGGCCCGGACGAGCGGCGCGAGCGCGTCGGGCACGCCGTACAGCTGCGGCTCCTCGTGCACGACGCGGTAGAGCATGACCTCGGAACTGCCGTGCCCGAACGGGGAGTCGCCCATCGCCGCGTACGCCAGGGTGGCGCCGAGCGAGAAGACGTCGGTCGCGGCGGTGACCGGGGCGCCCCGCACCTGCTCGGGCGCGAGGAAGCCGGGGGAGCCGACGGCGGTGCCCACGTGCGTCAGCGTGCTGGCGCCGGTGGCCCAGGCGATGCCGAAGTCGATGATGCGCGGGCCCTTGGGGGAGAGCAGGATGTTCGACGGCTTGAGGTCACGGTGCACGACCCCGGCCTCGTGCACGGCGACCAGGCCCTCGGAGAGGGCGGCGCCGATCCCGGCGACGTCCGCGGCCCGCAGCGGACCCTCCTCGGCGACCCGGTCGTGCAGCGAGGGCCCCGGCACGTACTGGGTGGCGAACCAGGGCCGGTCGGCCTCCAGGTCGGCGGCGACGAGCCGGGCGGTGCAGCCGCCGCGGATCCGCCGGGCGGCGGACACCTCGCGCGCGAAGCGGGAGCGGAACTCCTGGTCCTCGGCCAGGTCGGGCCGGATGACCTTGAGCGCCACCCGCTGCCCGCGGCGGTCGGAGCCGAGGTACACGACCCCCATCCCGCCGGCCCCGAGCCGGCGGTGCAGCCGGAAGGACCCGACGATCCGCGGGTCCTCGCGCCGGAGCCGCATCATCGCCATGTCCGTCCCCTCGTCCGTTCGACGTGGCACAGCTTACGTACCGCCGCAGCGGCGTGCTCACAGGCCGCGCCCTCCGGGCCGCGTCGATTGTCAGTGCTGAGGGGGACACTTGAGGCCCGGTCAGCACAAGCGGCCGCCAACACCCCCTCGTACCAGGCTTGTTGGCGATCCGTCCGGCCGACACCCCGAGCGCGCGGGTGAAACGTGACCGACGTCACCCACCCCCTCCGGGAAGACCCTGGGCCGGGAGGATCCGTCTCCACCCAGGGGAGTACTCCGGACGGACGGACGTCATCCTCCGGGAGGCCCGCAAGTCGGTACGCGGGCATGACGTCCGCGCGGCCCGCGCTGCCTAGATTGGATGTCAAGCGGCGGGTGCAGCACTCGTCCCCCGAGGTCACCGCACCCGCCGCGCCGACCCACCGGTCCGAACGGCCCGGACGGTCCGAACAGCGCCCATCGACAGGAGAGGAACCATGGCATTCCCGGCCCCGCGGATGAATCCCCGTCCCACCGGCCGCCGTCACCCGCTGGTGGCGACCGCCATGGTCCTCCCTCTCGCGGCCCTGCTCGTGGTCGTCTTCGGCGGCTGGGACGCGGTGGTCACACAGGCGTCGTCCGTGGGCGTGATGCTGGGGCGCTGAGCGGCGCCCCGGACCCGGGAGAGCGGCCCGGGTCGGGGACATCCGGCCAACAACCCCGTGGGGACGGGGGTGCGGCGGACGGCAGCGTGCGGCCGGTCAGCTGGGGAGCTGACCGGCCCTCGCGCTTTCCCCTTAGGCTCCCGGGGTGGAGGAAACCGATCTCATACGCCTGCGCGCGCTCGCACGGGCCGCGGCACACCCCGAGGGGACGTCGTCCTGCCCCTGCCCGGTCGACCTGCTCGCGGACCGGGACGACGGCACGGTCGTACGGCACGGAGACCTCGTCCTGAAGGCGCACGCCCCCGGCGGCGACCCCGAGGAGCTGCGCTCGCGCACCGCCGTCGCGGCCCTCCCGGCCCTGACGGACGTGCTCCTCCCACCCCTCCCGCCCCCGGCTCTCCCGGCCTCGCCGTTCCTGGCCTTGCCCCTTCCGACCACGGCTGCCCCGGCCCAGCCGCTCCCGGCTTCGGCGCCCTCGGCCCTGCCCCTCCCGACCGCAGCCCCGCTGCTCCCGGCCTCGCTCCCCGCGCCGCGCACGCCCGCGCGCGCGGAGGGACGCCCGCTCACCGTCTGGCCGTACGGCAGCCCCGTCGACCCGGACGACCCCGACGCCGCACCCTGGGAGGCGGCGGCCCGGCTGCTCGCCCTGCTGCACCGCACCCCGGCCCCGCCGGGCCTGCCGGCCATGCGGGCGCCCGTGAAGGCGGCGCTCGCGGTGGAGCGGATGTGCCGCGCGGCCCCGGACCATCCGGCCACGGCCACGGTGCTGCGCGCCTGGCGCACCGTCCCGGAGCCGGACGCCGGCGGGCCCGGGCCGTACCGGGCGCTCTGCCACGGCGACTTCCATCTGGGCCAGCTGGTCCGGCCGGGCGGCGGCCCGCACTGGCGGCTGATCGACGTCGACGACCTCGGCCTCGGCGACCCGGCCTGGGACCTGGCCCGCCCCGCCGCGTGGTTCGCGGCGGGACTGCTGGCGCCGGAGGTCTGGGCGCGCTTCCTGGGCGCGTACGAGGCGGCCGGCGGCCCGGCGACCGCTGGCCCCGGCGGCGACCCGGGCTCCGACCCCTGGTCGCGGCTCGACGTCCCGGCCCGCGCGCTGACCGTGCAGACCGCGGCGCTCGCCGTCGCCAAGTCCACCGCTGAGGGGCGCCCGCTGGACGAGGTGGAGGACGTGATGATCGACACCTGTGCCCGAATCGGTACGCTCCGAACCGAGTTGGCCCCGCCCGCGTCCCCCTAGGGTGAGAGCACCATTCGAACGGCAGGGAGTTGAGATCCGCATGCAGTGTCCCAAGTGCCACGCGCCCATGCACACCTACAACCGCAGCGGCGTCCAGATCGAGCAGTGCAGCGGCTGCCGCGGCATCTTCCTGGACTACGGCGAGCTGGAGGCCCTGACCCAGCTGGAGTCGCAGTGGGTGAAGCAGGCCCCGCCGCCGGCCTACCCGGCGCAGCCCGCGGCCCCGGCCTGGGGCGCCCCGCACCACGGCGGTCACCACGGTCACCACGGCCACCACAAGGGCGGCTTCGGCCGGCTGCTGTTCTCCTCCTGAGGCTGCGCGCCGCCCCTACGGGGGCGGCCCCCTTCCCCAGGGGCGCGACACGACGAAGCCCCCGGCCGCGAGCAGCGGCCGGGGGCTCATCTCTGGTGCGCGATACTGGGATTGAACCAGTGACCTCTTCCGTGTCAGGGAAGCGCTCTCCCGCTGAGCTAATCGCGCGGGCGATCCGAGAGTCGAGGATCCGAAG